>JANJTH010000435.1 GCA_024711205.1 Planctomycetota bacterium
GCCGGCGCCGTGACCCGCGCCGCGAGCCCGGCCGTCGCGCGCGGCGCGGCCGCGAGCGTCCGGCGCGCGTCGTCGCTCGCCGCCGCGAAGGCCCGGCGCGCCTCGACCCGCCCGCGCGCCAGGACGAGCGCCCCGCCCAGCGCCAGCGCGGCGACGCCCGCGGCGGCCCGGACGAGCCGCGGCGCGCCCGAGCGGGCCTCGGGCGCGAGCGCCTCGTCGTCGGCCTCGAGCTCGAGCACGCGCTCGATCGCCTGCGCGTCGCCGCGCCGCCCCTGCTCGCGCAGCTCGCCCGCGAGCCGCTGCCCGAGGACCGCGGCGGCTCGCCGCTCGCCGAGCGCGAGCGACGCCTCGAGCGCGAGCAGCGCGGGCCCGAGCGCCGTCTGCGACGGGTCGGCCCGCCCGAGCGCGCGCCGCGCCCGCCCGGGCAGGTGCGCGTCGAGGTAGCGCCGCGCGAGCTCCTCGCTCTCGGCCGCCGCCTCCTCGCGCCGGTCCGCCGCCACGAGCGCCTTGACGAGCCCGTCGTGGGCCTCGAGGTCCTGCGGCGTGATCGCGCCGGCCGCCTGGAGCGCCGCCACCGCCTCGTCGCTGCGCCCCTGCTCCAGCAGGAGCGCGCCGGCCCGGCACAGGTGGCGCGTCGCGGCCCGCCGGTCGCCGGTCTCGACGCCGCGCTTGGCCCAGCGCAGGCTCCGCGGCAGCGGGTCGAGCCCCTCGTCGACCGGCGGCGCGCCGGCCGCGTCGTGCGCCACCTCGCCGGGCCTGGCCGTGAGCACCTGCCGCGCGACGAGCTCGTGGCAGTCCGCGGCCACGACGTGACGCGGGGCCCGGAACCCGGCCTGCGCCAGCTCGAGCTCGAGCTCGGCGAGCGACAGGTCGGGGCGCACGCCCACGACCTCGACCACGTGGAGCTGCCGCGGGTCGAGCCGCGAGCTGATCGCCCCGGCCCGCTCGCCGAGCGCGAGCCGGGTCGCGGGCGACGGCACCGTGCGGACGACCTGCACGAGCGCCTCGGCGCGCTCGCTCACGCTCGCGACGAGCCGCCGCACGAGCCCCCGGGCCCCGAGCGCCAGCACGCTCGTGTCGCGCCGCTCGAGGACGTCGGGCCGGTCGACCGGGACCGCCTCGAACATGGGGGCGTCCCAGAACAGCGCGTCGAGGAGCGCCTGCCCGATCAGCTCGGCGGTCGCGTCGGCGAGCGCGTCGGACCCGACGCCCAGGGCGAGGAGCGCCTCGGCCTCGCCGCGGGCTCGGCCCTCGGCGACCCGGCGCGCCGCCTCGTTCATGCGCGTCGCGTCGAGCTGCTCGCGGTCGAACAGGCGCGCCGCGAGCGACGGGAACGGCCGGCCCAGCGAGACGGCGCGCACGCCCGCCGGCGCGAACAGGACCGCGAGGTCCTGCCGCCCGTCGCTCACGAACAGGGCCCCGCTCGCGAACGGCCGCCCGACGAGCGCCAGCGCCCGCGGGACCGCCGCGGGGGTCCAGGCCCCGAGGAGCCCGCGCGCCCCGGCGGCCCCGTCCTCGCCGGCCCCGCCCGCCGCCGCGCCGCCGAGGAGCTCCTCGATCGCCGCCGCCGGCGAGCGGCGGATCTCCACCCGCTTGGACCGCCCGGCACGGACGGCCTCGTAGACGGCGCGGACCTGCCGTCTCGGCTCGAGGTCGTGGGCCTGCACGCTACCTTCCGGGGCTGTCCAGACGAGGGTACCGGGGCGCGCCGCGGCGCGCCAGGTGCCGCCCTCGCTGCGTGAAACGAGACGGGGGCGCCCGCCGGGGCGCGCCTTCGCGCGGTTGCGACGCCATGGCGGGTCCGCTAGCATTCGCCGCGGCGCGGGCCGCGACGACGCGGCCGCCGGGTCGCCCTACGAAGGTGCTGCGTGCAGGCCTCGGACGAGGACCTCCTGGTCGGGGCCCTGGCGCTCGCCTACAAGTTCGCCGACCTCGCGGCGCTCCGCCGGGCCTACGCCCAGGCCGAGGCCGGCGACGGCGACCCGGCCGGCGTCCTCGCCGCGCTCGAGCGCGAGCGCGTCCTCTCGCCCGCGCGGACGGCCCGCCTGCGGCGCGCCGCCGCGGTCGCGGCCCGCCTGCGCGACGACGCGGTCTACGGCATGATCGCGCTCCGCAACCGCCTCCTCGGCGCGCAGGTCCTCAACGCCTGCATGGACGAGGCGCGGCGCGAGGGCCACGCCCGCGCGCTCGCGCAGATCCTCCGCGAGCGCGGCGTGCTCGGCGAGGCGCAGGACGAGGCGATCGCGGGCCGCGCGGCGGGCGTGCTCGACGACGTGCGCCAGAAGGAGCGCGCGCTCCAGGGCACGATCGACCTCGCCCGCGACCCCCCCGAGCAGGCCGAGCTCAAGCTCGCCATGCTCCTCGGCGAGGTCGCGGGCAAGCTGAGCTTCCTCCAGCGCGCCGACCTCGACGCCGCGGTCGCCGCGGCCGAGCGCCGCGAGCGCGGCCTCCCGGCCGAGGCGCCCGCCGCGCCGCCGCCCCCGCCGCAGCAGGCGGACATCCCGATCCCCGTGGCCGCCCCGGCCGCGCCCGGGCAGGCCCCCGAGGCGGCCGACCCGATCAAGGGCTACGAGCTCCTGCTCAAGCTCGGGCAGGGGGCCATGGGCGCCGTGCTCAAGGCGCGCAAGCGCGACTCGGGCGAGGTCGTCGCGCTCAAGCTCCTCAAGCCCGAGCTCGCGACCGACCGCGAGTACGTCGAGCGGTTCCTGCGCGAGGCGAAGGCGGTCGCGCGGCTGTCGCACCCGAACATCATTCGCGCCGTCCAGGCCGGGCGCTCGGGCGACTACTACTTCTTCGCCATGGAGTTCGTCGAGGGCCAGACGGCGAGCGAGCTGATCAAGGCCAAGGGCAAGCTCCCCGAGCGGTTCGGGGTCATGGTCACGCGCTGCGTCGCGTCCGCGCTCGCGCACGCCTGGGAGCACGAGATCATCCACCGCGACATCAAGCCGGACAACGTGATGATCACGAAGGACGGCGGGGTCAAGCTGACGGACCTCGGCCTCGCGCGCACGGCGAAGCAGGAGTCGACCCTGACCATGACCGGCGTCGTCATGGGGAGCCCGGCGTACATCTCGCCCGAGCAGGGCACGGGCGAGAAGAACCTCGACACGCGCTCGGACATCTACTCGCTCGGCGCGACCCTGTTCCACATGCTCACGGGCAAGGTCCCCTACGAGGGCGAGACGCCGCTCCAGGTCATGCTCCGGCACATGCAGGACCCGGTGCCCGACGTGAAGGCCCACGCGCCGCAGGTCTCCGAGGCGACGCGCCAGCTCATCATGACCATGATGGCGAAGCGGCCAGAGCAGCGCTTCCAGTCGGCGAAGCACGTCGAGCAGGCCGCGCGCGCGATCGAGGACGCGCTCGCGCGCGGGGAGGCCCCGCCGATCATCTGGAAGCGCGTCGTGCGCCAGGCCCCCGGCCAGCCCGCGCCCGGCCAGCCGGCCGGAGCCCAGCCGGCCCAGGCGACCGACGCGGCGCTCTCGGCCTCGCGCCGCGCCCCCGCGGCCGCCGGCAAGCCCGCGGCGCCCGCCGCCGCGCCCGCTGCGAAGGCCAAGCCGGTCGCCTCGGGCCGGCTCGCCACGAGCCAGTCGGGCGACCGCAAGCTCGGTCAGAGCATGTCGGGCGAGAAGGCGAAGGAGGTCGGCGAGCGCCTGCGGCGCATGGCGCAGAAGAAGAAGGGCCGCTGAGGCGAGGCCGCAGGCCTCCCACCCGGTCGGGCCGCGGCCCCGTTCCTCTTCCCGTTCCCGTTCCCGTTCCCGTTCCCGTTCCCGCGGTCGGGCCGCGGCCTCGCATCTCTTTCCTCCCCGCGGTCGGGCCTTGGCCACGCATCTCTTCCCGTCCCCGCGGTCGGGCCGTGGCCTCGCACCTCTTCCCGCTCCCGCGGTCGGGCCGCGGCCTCGCACCTCTTCCGGCCCCGCGGCGACTCCACCCCCTCCTGTCTCCTCCCTCCGTCCTTGCCCTTGCCCTTGCCCTTGCCCTTGCCCTCTGGCGAGCGCGAGGGCGCCCGGTCTCCCAGGTCACTTCGACTCCTCCTCCCTCGTATACTCGCGCGCCATATGCGCTGGTCGTCGTCCGTGTCCACGCGAGCAGGGATCGACGCCGCCCTCGACGAGGCGCTCGAGGAGGCCGCGGCCGGGCTCGACGGGGCGGCGGCGGACCTCGCGCTCCTGTTCGTCACGCACCACCACCGCGGCGGGCTCCAGCGCGCGGCGCCGCGCCTGGCGGGGCGGCTGGGCGCGGCGACGACGCTCGGCTGCGCGGCCTCTGGCGTGATCGGGGCCGGGCGCGAGGTCGAGGACCGGCTCGCCGTCTCGCTCACGCTCGCGTCGCTCCCGAACGTCGCGCTCCGCGCCTTCCACGTCGACGAGCCCGACCTGCCCTCGCCCGACGTCGGGCCCGCCGCCTGGCGCGACCTGCTCGGCGTCCCCGAGGCCCCGCGCCCCGCGTTCCTGCTCCTGGCCGACCCGTCCTCGTTCGACCCGCGCGGGCTGCTCGAGGGGCTCGACTTCGCCTACCCGGGGGCCGTCGTCGTGGGCGGGCTGGCCTCGGGGCGGCGCTCGGACCCGCTCCTGCTCGGGCGCACGCTCGAGGCGACGGGCGCGGTCGGGGTCGCGCTCCAGGGCGACGTGCGCGTCGAGGCCGTCGTCGCGCAGGGCTGCCGCGCGCTCGGGCTGCCCATGACGGTCACGAAGGTCGACCACAACGTGATCCTCGAGCTCGACGGGCGCCCGCCGCTCGAGCTGCTCTCCGAGGTCTACGCGGCGCTCGAGCCCGAGGACCAGGAGCTCGTGCAGCGCGCGCTGCACCTGGGGATCGCCTCGACCGGGCTCGGCGGCCCCGACGCGGCGCCCGACTACCTGATCCGCAACGTGATCGGCGCCGACCCCGAGCGCGGGGCGCTCGCCGTGGGGTCGATCGTGCGGGCCGGGCAGACCGTGCGCTTCCACGTGCGCGACGCCGCGACGGCGCGCGACGACCTGCGCGAGCGGCTCGCGCGCCAGCGCCAGGGCGCGCCGCAGGGCGCGCTCCTGTTCCAGTGCACGGGGCGCGGCCAGCAGTTCTTCGGCCGCCCCGACCACGACAGCGGGCTCGCGCGCGCGGCGCTCGGGCGGGTGCCGCTCGGCGGGTTCTTCTGCGGGGGCGAGATCGGGCCGGTGGGCGGCGTCACGCACCTCCACGGCTACACGAGCGCGCTCGCGCTGTTCTCGCCCGGCCCCACGTGACGGGGGCGCTCGGGCGGCTCGCCGGCCGCGCGCTCGACCTGGTCCTCGACCCGACGGTCGTGCTCTCGTTCGACCGCACGGGCTTCCGCCGGCACGCGCTCGGGTTCGACCCGCGCGACCTCGAGGTCGACCTGACCGGCCGCGTCGCCGTCGTCACGGGCGCGAACTCGGGGATCGGCCGGGCGACGGCCCGGGCGCTCGCCCTGCGCGGGGCCACCGTGCGCCTGCTCTGCCGGCGCGACGACGCCGGGCGCGAGGCCGCCGCGGCGCTCCGGGCCGAGGTCCCCGGCGCCGGGCCCGAGCGCGTGGCCGCCGTGCAGTGCGACGTGGGCGACCTGGCGTCGGTCGACCGCGCCTGCGACGCGCTCCTCGCCGACCCGGCCGTGCCGGCGGTCCACGCGCTCGTCCACAACGCCGGGCTCCTCCCCGACGCGCGCCGGCGGACCACGCAGGGCCACGAGCTCACGCTCGCCGTGCACGTCGTGGGCCCGCAGCGGCTCACGGCGCGGCTCCTGCCCCTGCTCCGGCGCGACGGCGACGCGCGGGTCGTGTGGGTCTCGTCGGGGGGGATGTACACGCAGCGGCTCGACGTCGAGGCCGTGCTCGACCGCCCGCCGTCGACCACGAGCGAGGGCTCGCGTCCGCCCTACGACGGCGTCGTCGCCTACGCGCGCACGAAGCGGGCCCAGGTCGCGCTCGCCGCGCTGTGGGCGGAGGTGCTCCTCGGCTCGACGGTCACCGTCCACGCCATGCACCCCGGGTGGGCCGACACGCCCGCGGTCGAGACCTCGCTCCCGCGCTTCCACGCGTTGACGCGGCGCCTGCTCCGCTCCCCCGAGGAGGGCGCCGACACGGTCGTGTGGCTCGCCTGCGCCGCGCGCGCCGCCGGGACCTCGGGCGGGTTCTGGTTCGACCGCCGGCAGGTCCGCGCCCACGTGCTCCCGGGCGCGCGCGACGACCCGGCCGAGCGCGCGCGCCTGTGGGCCGAGGCCTGCCGCCTCGCCGGCGTCGACCCGCGCACGCTCGAGCCGGGGCCCTGGCCGACCGAGGCGTAGGGCCGGGGACCGGGCTCCGCGAGGGGCCCACGCGCGGCGCCTCGAGGAATGAACGAACCCTCCGCCACCCTCGGGGCGCAATCCCCTGGCGGGCAAGGCCGAGCATGGCTCCGCGGCCCCGGTCAACTTGCTGCAAACAAGTGCACAATGGAACTGACCGGCCTGGGCCAGCGGCGGGCCCGGGCGGCGGCTGGCTGACGCGCTGCGCCAAGGTGTCGGCCGTTTGGCCGATACGCCCCGGAACCCGCCCGAGGCCCGGCAAGGGGTTGGCGAGAACGCTCCGTTTGCGCTCGAACACCAGCTTGAAAACGCTCTCCGGCCCGGCTACCTAGGCGTGGGCGAAGGGCGCACGTCCGCGCGTCGCCTGGCGGGGAGGTCGGCATGGGCGGGGCGGGGGCCGCGCGCGTCCACGGGGGGCCTGGGCGACCGGGCGCCGAGCGCCCCGCCGGCCGGCGCGGCCGCGCCGCGGCCTGCGCCGTGCTCGGCGGGCTGCTGGCGCACGCGGCCCCTGCCCGCGCGCAGGGCGAGGCCGTCGAGGGCCCGATCCACTACGCGCTCGTCGACGAGGCCCGCTTCGCCGCTGGCGCCGCGGACGCAGTGCGGCGCGGGGTCCAGCTCGGGCGGCAGCGCCTGCTCGTGCGCGCGAACGCCGACTACCGGCTCTGGAAGCTCGACCCGCGGACGCTGCGGCTGGGCTGGGTGGACTTCCGCAGCGGCCGCGACGGCGCGCAGTTCGAGATCCCCACGGTCGCGCTGCGCGACCTGGCGGGCGCGCTCGACGACGACGGGGACGGGCTCGCGAACGTGGCCGAGTTCGTCGTCGGCACCGACCCGGCGCGGTTCAGCACGGCGGGCGACGGGATCTCGGACCGGGCCGCCGTCCAGGCCGGCACGCTCGACCAGGCGCTCCTGCGCACCGGCGTGATCGCTTCGGTCCAGCTCCCCGGGGTCGCGCAGGACGTGACGTCGGTCGACGACCGGGCGGTCGTCTCGCTCGGGCCGGCGGGCGTCGTGATCGCCAACGTGTTCACGCGCATGAACCCCGAGGTCGTGGCCTGGGTCGACACGCCCGGAGACGCCCGGCGCGTCGCGGCCGACGGAGGCCTGCTCGCGGTCGCGGACGGCCCGGCGGGCCTCACGGTGATCGACGTGTCGGACCCGCCCGCCTCGCGGGTCCAGGCCCGGGTCTCGGCGGCCATGCTGGGCGGCGCGGCGGAGAGCGTGCGCGCGCTCGCGGGCGCCGCCTTCGTCGGGCTGTCCACGGGCGACCTCGTGGTCGTCGAGCTCCGCTCGGGGCTCGTGCTCGACCGGGTCCGGGTGTCCACGCGCCCGCTCGTCGACGTGCAGGTCGCGGGCGACGTGCTCTACGCGCTCGACGCCACGACGCTCCACACGCTCCCCCTCGCGCTCGGCGAGCTCGCGGTCGCGGCGTCGGTCGCCTCGCCGTTCGTGGCCGGCCCGAACGTCCGCCTGGCCGTCGGCGGGGGCTGGGCCTGGGTCGTCCACGGCAAGGGCGTCAACACGTTCCGGCTCGACGACCCGCTCCAGCCCGTGCTCGTCCGCGCGGCGAACACGACGCAGTTCGGCTGGAAGCAGGTCGCGCTCGACGGGACCGGGCTGCTCCTCGGCGCGGTGAGCCCGAACCAGGCCTTCGACGGGCCGCATCACGTGTCGGTGTACGACGCGCGCAATCCAACGCTCGGACCCGTGTTCACGAACGAGGTCGAGACGCCCGGCGTGGCCCGTTCGGTCTCGATCTTCGGCGGGCTCGTCTACGTGGCCGACCACGACCGCGGGCTCCAGGTCGTGAGCTACCTGGGCCAGGACCGGGCGGGGATCGCGCCCACGGCCACGCTCTCGACGAACCAGGCGTCCCTCGGGATCTGCGAGGAGGGGGCGCTCCTGCGCGTCACGGCCGCCTGCCAGGACGACGTGGCCGTGCGCGACTGCGAGCTGTGGGTCGACGGCGTCCGCGCGCAGGTCGACGGCAGCTTCCCGTTCGAGTTCTTCCTCGTCGCGCCCCGCCTGACCGACCGCGAGCGGTTCTCGGTGCGCGTGCGCGTCGCCGACACGGGGGGCAACTTCACCTTCACCGACGAGCTCACCCTCGAGCTCGTCCCGGACGGTCGGGCCCCGCGCGTGCGCGGCCTCGTGCCGCGGCAGGGCGCGCTCCTCGCGCAGGCGGGCGCCGTGGCGGTCCTGTTCGACGAACCGATCGACCCGGGCTCGCTCACGACGGCGAGCCTGAGGGTCGTCTCGGCCGGGCCTGACGAGCAGCTCGGGACGGCTGACGACGTGGAGGTCCTGGGCGCGCGCGAGGCGCGCCCCGAGCTGTTCGCGGTCTACTTTCTGCCGCTCGGCGGCGAGCTCCCGCCCGGGCGCTTCCGCGCGACGGCCTCGGGGCTGCGGGACGCCGCCGGCAACGCGGCGCCCGACGTGTCCTGGGACTGGATCGTGTACGGGACCGGGGCCGGGCTGCTCGACTCGGACGGCGATGGCGTGCCCGACCTCGTCGAGCTGGCCATGGGCCTCGACCCGTTCGATCCGGACACGGACGGCGACGGCGTGCTCGACGGCGACGAGGACTTCGACGGCGACGGGGTGCCCAACCGGATCGAGGTCGCGCTCGGGTTCGACTCGCTGAGCCCCGATAGCGACGGGAACGGCCTCCCCGACGGCGAGGAGGACCGGGACCGCGACCTCTTGCCCGACGGCCAAGAGGTCGCACGGGGGACCGACCCGTTCGTGCCGGACACGGACGGCGACGGGTTCCCCGACGGCCTCGAGGTCCAGGCCGAGAGCGACCCGCTCGATCCGACGTCGATCCCCCTGCGCGCGGCGATCCTCGGCGCGCACGTCCGCAACGTCGTGAGCCCGCTGGGCGAGGCCTGGACGGCGGGCCACGTCCGCAACGCGACGAGCCGGCTGGGCGAAGCGGCCGCCTCGGCCCACGTGCGAAACCTCGCGTCGCCCGAGGCCGCGCAAGGGCGGACCGAAGCCCGACCCGCGAGCGTTCGCAACGACCCCTGACCGAGACCCCGCCGGCCGCTGCCCCCGCGGCGTCGGCCCCAAGACCAGCCCGAGAGGTGACCCCGTGACTCGACTCGACCCCGAGACCCCGCGCACGCGGCGCGTACCCCGCGCCTGGCTCGTCTCTCTGACCGTGCCGCTGGCCCTGGCCGGCCGGGCCCAGGCGCAGGCCTTCGAGTCGGGCTCGACCGGCGCAGACGGTGCGCTGACCTTCCCGGCCGGAGCCGGGACGATCACGTTCGACCCGGCGTCCTACTCCCCACCGCTCGACCCCGACGGCGATCGCGTCTTCCACTTCACGACGATCACGATCCCCGCGGGCACGACCGTCGTCCTGTCGGCGGGGATCCTGGGCGAGGGGCGGCCCGTCGTGTGGCTCGCCTCGGGCGACGTGTCGATCGCAGGCACCCTCAACCTCGACGGGCAGCCCGGGCACGCTGCAGGGACCGGCGCCCGCACGCCCTCGATCGCGGGCGCGGGGGGCTGGGGCGGCGGACGAGCGCGGCGAGACGACTCGGCGCCGAGCGCTGGCAACGGCCCTGGCGGCGGCCCCGCGGGCACGAGCGGAAACCAGGGCGCCAACGCGAGCCACGCCTACGGCAACGAGCTCCTGCTCCCGCTCCTGGGCGGCTCCGGCGGCGGGGGGAGCGACGTGGCGGGGAGCGCTGGCGCGGGCGGCGGCGCAGGGGGCGGCGCGATCCTGATCGCGAGCTCGACGAGGATCACGCTGGCGGGGCAGGTCCTCGCCCGCGGCGGGAACACGGGTGGTACGGTCTCGACCGTTCCGACCTTCGGCGGGGCGGGGGCCGGCGGTGCGGTGCGGCTCGTGGCGCCCCACGTCTCGGGGACGGGTACGGTCAACGTCACGGGCGGCTCGGCCCTGTCGGTCGCGGCGCCGGGCCGGGTGCGGATCGAGACCTACCAGCGGACGACCACGCCGACGGTGGCCCCCGCGAACGCCCGCACGACGCACGGGACGCCGAGCGTGCTCGAGGTGCCCGCGGCCGGCCCGCGGGTGAGGCTGGCGCGGGTCGGCGGCGTGGACGCGTCCCCGACGCCGAGCGGCAGCTTCGAGGTCCCCGACGCGGTGATCGCGGCGGCCGGTCCGGTCACCGTCGAGCTCGCGGCGAGCGGAGTCCCGCTGGGGACCGTCCTGACGGTCACGTTCCAGCCCGAGGACGGCGCCGCGCTCACGGCGACGTCCTCGCCGCTCACGGGGACCCTCGCGGCCTCGACCGCCACGGTTCAGGTCACGTTCCCGTCGGGCTTCACGCGCGTGTTCGTGCAGGCGACCTGGACGCCCTGATCGCCGAGGCCTGAGCCCTGGCTCGTCCTGCCGGGACCGAGCGCCCCGGCGTCCCTGGCCGGACGCGGTCCAGCCAGGAAGTCTTCGCAGGCCGGCGACGGGTGTCGCCGGGCCCTGGTCCCCTGCCGGCCCGAGCGCGAGCGGAGCGAGGTCGCCATGTCGAAGTCACGAGATCCCCGGGCCGGCCAGCGTGAGCCCGCACGCGCGCGGCGACGCTGGGTGCACGCCCCGGCCGTCGCGCTTCCCGCGGCGGCGCTCCTCGCGACCGCGGCGGCGCTCGTGCTGCGCGAGGACGCCGAGCGCCCGCGCCCGGCGCGCGCGACCGCCG
>JANJTH010000568.1 GCA_024711205.1 Planctomycetota bacterium
GGCCTGGCGCCGGCCACGCTCGGCCCCGCGCCCGCGCACCGGCGGCACCGCCCGGTCGCCGGCCTCGACGGCGCGCAGGTCGCCGTCCCCCTGCGCGCCGTCACGCCGGCCGGCCCGACGTTCCTGCGCGTCCTCGTCCCCCACGTCGCCGCGCCCGCGCGGCCTGGCGGCGGCCGTTGACGGCCCCCGCTCACCCGAGAGGTGCCCCGTGATCCCGCTCTCCCCGCGCCGCGGCGCCACGCCCTTGGTCGCCGCCGCCGCGGCGTCGCTGCTCCTCGGCTGCAAGTCCGCCGAGCCGCACGGCAAGACCGCCGACACGTCGACGGCCCGCTACGTGCACGAGGAGACGCCCGCGGCGCACGAGAGCCTCCGCGTGCCGGCGGGGGCGAACTTCCCGCTCCCCTGGGTCGCCGTGGGCGAGCCGGACCTGCTCGACCTCCTGCGGGTCTACTCGGTCTTCGAAGGCTACCGTCGCGTCGAGAAGCCCGCCAAGTGGTCGGTCACGGCCTACGGGAACTACTTCGGGAGCGGGTACGGCTACGACCTGAGCGACAGCATGCGCTCGCCCGCCGGGTCCGTCGCGGCCGCGACCTCGAGCGAGGTCGCGCTCCGGCCCGGCGAGGTCCTCCTCGACCTCGTGGTCGAGGCGAGCGCCCACCCCAAGGGCTGGGAGCCCCGCTTCGAGCTGCGGATCGTGGGGGCGGACGGGGTGCCCTTGGTCCGCCACGCGGTCTCGCGGCGGATCGCGGTCCAGTCGCCGGTCGCGCCCGCCACCGAGGCCGCGCTCCTCGCTGACGTCCGGGCGGCCGCCCAGGCGGCCCGCGCGACGGCGATCCGGCAGCTCGCGCAGAGCCTGCTCGACGACCGGCTGACGCTCGAGGCGCTCGCGGCCAGGCCCCTCGGGAGGCCGGCCGGCGGCGAAGCGGCAGCGGGCGCCGCGCGCGGCCCCGCGCGGCCCGCGCCCGCGCCGCTCCGGCAGGTCGCTGGGCGCACGCTCGTGCTCGCGGTCGGCGTCGACGCCTACGCCGACGCGGACCTGCGCGGACTCGGGAGCGCCGAGGCCGACGCGCGCGCCGTCGCGGCCTTCTACGCGCTCCACCGGCGCAGCCCCGCGGCGCAGGACCAGGTCAAGCTGCTCGTGGGCGCGGACGCCACGCGCGCGGGCGTGCTCGAGGCCGTGCGCACGCACCTCGGCCAGCGCGCGCTCTCGCCCGACGACGCGGTCGTGCTGTTCTTCGCCGGGCACGGGCTCACGGCGCCCGACGGGGCCTACCTGGCGTGCGCCGACACGCGGCTCGACCGGCTGCCCGAGACGGCGATCTCGCTCGAGGCGCTGCGCGGCTACTGGGAGAAGCTCGCGGCCGGCACGAAGCTCCTGCTCGTCGACGCGTGCCACGCGGGCGCGCTCGCCGGCACGCGCGGGGTCGGCGGGCTCGCCCGCGCGACGACGCGCGAGCAGGGCCTCGGCGCGGGCACGGTCGTCGTCGCGGCGTCGGCCGAGAACCAGCTCTCGAGCGAGCACCGGGCGCTCGGGCGCGGCGTGTTCACGACCGCGCTCCTGCACGGGCTCGGCGGCGACGCCGACCGCGACGGCGACCGCGTCGTCACGCTCGCCGAGCTGCAGACCTACCTGGGCGAGGAGGTCCCCCGGCAGGCCCGCGCGGCCGGCGCGGTCCAGACCCCCGTCGTGACCTCGCCCGACGGGCACGACCGCCTCGCGCTGACCCGCTGACCGGGCGCCGGCTGCCCGGGCGCATGGTCCTTTCCCGTGGAGACCACCCGGGGGGTCGGCTACCATGCCCGGCCCGACGCGGCGCGGCATGGCCGAGGCCGGCGTCGGGCTCCGAGGGGGAAGGCACATGCAGGCAACGACCACGACGCACCCTGGCGCCGAGGCCGACGTCGAGGCCCTGACCGACGCCGGCGCGATCGACCTCGCCGCGCTGCGGACCGACGGCCGGCTCGAGGCCGCGCTCGAGGGCGCGCGCGCGGCGCTCCTCGCTCGCCAGCACGCGGAGGGCTGGTGGCAGGGCGAGGACGAGGCGAACCAGACCCTCGACGCGCAGTACATCTTCCTGCTCCACTTCACGGGCCTGCTCGCGCGCCCGCACTGGGCCGACAAGGCGCGCCGGCTCGCGAACTGGATCCGCCGCACGCAGCGCGAGGACGGGACGTGGGCGATCTACCACGGCGCGCCCGGCTGCCTCTCGGTCACGACCGAGAGCTACTTCGCGCTCAAGCTCATGGGCGACGACCCCGACGCGCCGCACATGGCGAGGGCCCGCGCGTTCATCCGCGCGCAGGGCGGGCCCGCGAAGACGCGCGTGCTCACGCGGTTCCAGCTCGCGTTCCTGGGCGAGCTCGACTGGGTGGCCTGCCCGTCGGTCCCGGTCCAGTTCGTGTTCGGGCCGCGCGTCACGCGCTTCAACATGTACGAGCTCGCCTACTGGGCGCGCGTGTGCACCGTGCCGCTCGCCGTGCTCGCCGACCAGAAGCGGGTCGTGCCGGTGCCCCCGGGCCGCGGGATCGCCGAGCTCTACCCGGCGCCCGTCTCGCCGAACACGCTCTACGAGGGGCACGCGCCGCGCCTGTTCTCGTGGGCGAACCTGTTCCTCAAGGCCGACAAGGCGCTCAAGTGGGCCGACCGCCTGGGCGTCATGCCGCTCCGCCAGGCGGCGCTGCGCCGGGCGAAGCGCTGGATCCTCGAGCACCAGGACGCCTCGGGCGACTGGGGCGGGATCTTCCCGGCGATCGCGAACTCGCTCCTCGCGCTGTTCGTGCTCGGCATGGACGTCGACGACCCCGTGTTCCGGCGCGGGCTCGACGCGCTCGAGCGCTTCGAGTGGCCGGACGCCGCGCGCGACGAGACGCACATCGCCCCCTGCGTCTCGCCCGTGTGGGACACGGCCTGGACGGTGCTCGCGCTCGTCGAGGGCGGCCTCCCCGAGGACCACCCGGCGGTCGTGCGCGCGGTGCGCTGGCTCGCGCGCATGCAGATCCGCCGCAAGGGCGACTGGGCCAAGAAGGCGCCCGACACGCCGGCCGGCGGCTGGGCGTTCCAGTTCTACAACGACTTCTACCCGGACACGGACGACTCGGCCGTCGTCATGATGGCGCTGCTCAACGGCAAGGACGGGCTCCCCGACCGCCAGGCCGTGCTCGGGCGCGGGCTGGCCTGGCTGACCGGGCTGCAGAACCCCGACGGCGGGTGGGGCGCGTTCGAGCGCGAGGTCGACGACAAGACCTACGACGAGATCCTCTACAACGACGAGAAGAACATGCTCGACCCGAGCACCGTGGACGTCACGGGCCGGATCCTCGAGATGCTCGGGCACCTCGGCGCCTCGCGCACCGACCCCGTCGTGCGCCGGGCCGAGGCCTACGTGCGGCGCGAGCAGGAGCCGGACGGCAAGTGGTGGGGCCGGTGGGGCGTGAACTACGTCTACGGGACGTGGTCGGTCGTGCGCGGCCTGCGGGCGCTCGACGTGCCGGCGGACGACCCGGCGCTCGTGGCCGCGGCCGACTGGATCGAGGGTTACCAGCAGGCGGACGGCGGCTGGGGCGAGTCGTGCGCGTCCTACGCGCCCGGGCGCGAGGCCGAGCAGGGCCCGCCCACGCCCTCGCAGACGGCCTGGGGCGTGCTCGCGCTCGTCGCGTGCGGCCGCGCCGAGTCGGCGGCCTGCCGGCGCGGCGTCGCGTGGCTGCTCCGCCACCGGCGCGAGGACGGCCTGTGGTACGAGGACGAGTTCACGGGGACCGGGTTCCCGAACGCGTTCTACCTGCGGTACCACATGTATCCGTGCTACTTCCCGGTCCTGGCCCTGGGCGCCTGGCGCAACGCGACGGCGTAGGCGTATTCGGGCCGCCAGCGGAGCTCTTCCCGCTCCCGCGGTCGGGCGACCCCCTCCTGTCTCTTCCTCTTCCCTTGCCCTTGCCCTTGCCCTTGCCCTTGCCCTCCCTCTTCTCCCCTCCCCTCCCCTCCCCTCTCTTCCCAGCGCGGTATCCTGGGCCCTCCCGGGAGGGAGCATGCGCGCCTCGATCGTCGCCCTCGCCTCGCTGACCGCCGCGGCCCCCGCGCTCGCCCCCGCCCGCGCCCAGGACCCGTCCTCCGGCGCGCCCGGGGCCGCCTCGCCGGACGAGGCGCGCAAGCTCACGATCGCGGCCTACTCGCTGCGCCGGCAGGGGCGGCTCGAGGCCGCGGGCGCGGCGCTCGAGCAGGTGCTCGACGTCATGCCGAAGGGCGCGGAGAAGCGGCTCGTCGGCAAGGAGACGGCGCTCGTGTGGCGCGTCGCGGGCAAGAACGACCGCGCGCTCCAGCTCTACCGCCGGCAGCACGACTTCCCGGGCGAGTTCGAGCTCCTGTTCGCGACGAAGCGCCACGAGGAGGCGCTCGCGCTCGCGCGGCTGCTCAAGACGCCCGCCCACGAGGCGAAGGCGCTCGTGCGGCTCGGGCGCGCCGAGGAGGGGCTCAAGCTGCTCGCGAACGTGCCGGCGCTCGAGCGCGAGCGGGCGGACCTGCTCGTCGAGGCGCGCCGGCCCGGCGAGGCCGCGCCGCTCTACTTCCGGCTCCAGGACCCGTTCGCCCAGGGCAAGGCGCTCGAGGCCGCCCGCGACGTGGCCGGGGCCCGGCGCGCCTACGACGACGCGCGCGACGGGCTCGCGTTCGTGCTCCGCAACGAGCTGCTCCCGCGCTTCCAGGCGGCCGAGCAGCGCATGCAGCGGGCGCCCGACGGGGTGGCCCGCGAGCGGGCCCGGTTCGTCCTGGCCGACGAGCTGGCGGCGCTCTCCGAGGCCTACGAGAAGCTCGCGCTCGCCTACGACCGGACGGGGCAGCCGCCCGAGAAGACGGCCCAGCTCGCGGAGAACGCGGCCCGGTTCGTCGAGCGTCGGAAGGCGACGCTCCTCGACCAGACGGCCGCGGGCGTCGACCAGTTCGGCCAGCGCTACGCCACCTGGCTCGAGCTGGACCAGCGGATCGCGACCCTCCAGGCCCAGGCGCGCGAGTACGCCGCGCGCCGGCCGGCCCCCCCCCAGACGCCGTCGCCCCCCCCGCCCCCGCCGCCCCGGCGGCGTTGACCCGCGCCTGGCGGCCGGCCGCCGGGCGGGGCTACAATCGCGCCGGCTGGCTGGTCGCCGGCGCTGGGATTCATGGCCGTGCGCGCGGCGCGGTCGACGACGGGCGGGAGTCGCCCCTCGTGGCGCCGCGGGGCCCAGGTCCCCCCCGGCCGCGTGGTGCGGGACGAAGCCCGCGACGCCGCCCCCCGAGAGAGGTCTTCCTTGGCGTTCGAGATGTCGAAGGTCTACCCGGACCCGAAGAAGGCCCCGGGCGCCGCGCCCGCGCGGCCCCCGCGCCCCGAGCCCGCCGCCCCCGCCGCCCGGGGCAGCATCTACGAGGTCGCC
>JANJTH010000575.1 GCA_024711205.1 Planctomycetota bacterium
GCGGCCCTGCGCGCCGCGCGGGCGGCCCGCGCGGGCCGCCCGCGCGGGCGGCGCGGCGGGCCACTCGAGCGCGGGGAGCGCCTCCCGCTCCCCGGGGGCGGCGCGGACCTCGGCCAGGAAGCGCATGAGCTCGCCCACGACCGCGAACACCTCGAGCGGGAGGATCGGCGCGTCCTCCTGCGTGACGCGCACCCGGAGCGCGGCCCCGGGGCCCTCGACGCGGGCCCGGAACTCCTCGGGGGCGTCGTGGAACGCCTCCGTGGCCCGCCGCAGGCGGTCCTGGAGCTGCCGCCGCGGCGTCGCGTTGCCGAGCGCCTCGAGCGGGTAGCGGGCCGGGTTCGGGGCGAGCGTGACGAACAGGCGGCGCTTCTCCTTGACCACGGCGCCCTTCTTCGTCTTCACGCCCGCCTGCCGGCGCAGGTCGAGGCGCGTCCCGTCGGCGAGGACCGCGCGGTAGTGGAGCCACTTGTCCGAGTACTTGTACTTCGCGTTGCCGTGGCTCGACCGGCCCGACCAGACCTTCTTCGAGGCCTCGTCGTAGTGGCGGAGGTCGAAGTCGAGGACCACCGCGCGGCGCGGGTGGAGCTCGTCCGCGAGGAGCGCGTGGACCTCGCGCGCGAACGTCACCTTCTCGCGCGCGCGCCGGAGCTTGTCGCGGCGCGTGAAGAAGTAGGCGGCCGCGACGACGCCGAGGATCATGCCCGCGGGGGGGAGGGCAACGCACAGCGCGAGCGCCGCGACCACGCCCACGAGCCCGATCATCTTGGCCTTGGCCAGGTCCCGCCCGACGGAGGCGTCGACCTCCGCGAGCTTCGCGTCCACGGCGTCGAGCCGGAGCTTCTCGTGGCGCAGGACGATCACCGGGCGCCGCCTGGCTCGTCGGCGGCCGGCGCGGCCAGGAGCCGCGCGAGGTCCAAACGCCCGTGGACGCCCGCGCCGAGGCGGGCGGCCCGGCGGAACTGGTCGTCGTAGCGGCGCTCCTCGGGGACGAGGCCGCGGGGGAGACCCAGGCGCTCGAGCTCGTAGGCCGTGTGGTAGCCGGCCCCGAGCGCAAGGTAGCGGCGGGCCCGCGGGAGGCGCGGCGCCCACCCCGAGACGGCCCGCGTGCGCGCGGGGAGCCGCGCCCGCCAGGCGGGCGGGAGGCGGCCCGGGTCGCCCAGGACCACGAGGTCGAGGAGGTCGCGCGGGTCCGCGGGCGAGGGCGCGAGCGGGAGGGTGCGCAGGAGGTGGCCCACGTGGAGGCCGGGCGCCGCGCCGTCCCACTCGCAGGCGTCGGGGGGGTAGGGCAGGAGCGCGCGGTCGAAGCGCGCCGCGCGGGCCTCGTAGCGCGGGTAGGCCCCGGGGCGGACCCAGCGCCGGACGAGCACGCGGCGCGCGAAGCGGTCGAGCGCGCGCGGCGAGACCTCGCCCTCGAGGCCGGCGGGGAACGTGTCGACGACGAGGAGGGGGGTGGCGCGCGCGGCGCGCGCGAGCGCCGCCTCGACGCGCGCGGGTCCCCAGCGGGCGGGTGGACGCCACAGGCGGACGTGCGCCGGCGCATCGCCCGGCGGGGCCGGGGCCTGGTGCCACACGTGGACCCGCCCCGGCAGCGCGCGCGCGAGCGCGAGCGCGCGGGTCACGTGGCCGAGCCCGCCGCCGGGCGCGTAGATCAGGGTCGGAGCGCCCGCGGGGACCGCCCCGCGGATGACGGCGGCCAGCGGCGGCGCGGCCACGCTCAACTGTCGAGGTCCCCGAGCTTGCCCGCGCGCGCGTGCCCGGGCGCGTCGAAGGCCGCGAGCTCGGCCTCGCTGAACGTCATGAGCTCCTCGAGCGAGAGCGAGGTGGGCGCCCGCGGCGGTGTGTGGGTCCCGGCGCACACGACGCACGCCCCCGCCGCGCCGCGGTGTCGCTCGCACATGGGCTCGTTGCAGCGCGGGCAGCGCTCGTGCGAGGTCCGGGCGCACGGGTGGGAGACGAGGCGACCGATCCGGACGTGGCAGCGCATGGAGGGATCATGGTGGCGAGCGCCGGCGCGCGCAACCGCGCCCCGCCGGGCCGGCGCGTCAGGGCCCGCCGGCGGCCGCCGGCGCCAGACCCTCGTGCTCGCGGCACAGGAGGGTCGCGTCGCGCTCCGTGAGCGGCTCGCGCGTGAGCCCGCAGCGCCGGCCGCCGTCGGGCTCGCGCAGGAAGTGGCGGCAGGTGCCGCATACGCCGAAGCTCCGGCCGCCGCGGGCCCGCTGGAGGGCCCGGAGCAGCCCTTCGAGCGCGGTCAGCAGCGCGGCGCGCTCGGCGTGTCCGAGCGCGTCGGCCCCCGCCTCGAGGCCGCCCGCGGGGACGAGCCGCGCGAGGGCGCGCTTGCCCGCCGGCGTGAGGCGCAGGTGGACCTTGCGGCCGTCGGCCGGGTCGTCGCCGCGGGCGACGAGGCCGCGCCGCTCGAGCAGCGCGATCGACTGCGAGACCGTGCCCTTCGTGAGCCCGAGGTACTCGGCCAGGGCGAGCGGCCCGTCGCTGTAGCGGTTGCAGCGCCCGAGGTAGCCGAGCACCTCGGCGTGGACGGGCTGGAGGCCGAGGTCGGCGCCCGCCGCGCGGGCCTCGGCGCGGAGCGCGGCCCCGAGCCGCTCGAGGAGCTCGTGGAGGCGCGTCGCCTCGGCCGCGGGGGCGGGGTCGCGGGGCAGGCTCGCGCGCGGAAGCCGTCCGGGGGCCACGGCTTGATCGTATCGCCTCGAAACGAGCTGGACAAGGGCGCGCGGCCACGATAGAGTCCCTCGCGTAGTATCGAGTCGATACTATATGACCCTCAGCGCGGGGGACGCCCCCGCAAGGAGCGAGCGACATGTCCAAGGCCACCTACTTCCACGCCGGCTGCCCCGTGTGCGTCGACGCCGAGCGGCGCTTCGTGAGCGCGCTCGACCCGGCCCGCTACGAGGTCGAGGTCGTCGACCTGGGGCGCGACAAGGGCCGGCTGGCCGAGGCGAAGCGGGCCGGCGTGCAGTCGGTCCCGGCCCTCGTGATCGACGGCGCGCCTTTCCACATCAACTTCGGGGCGGCGCTCTCGGCGCTCGAGGCCTGAACGACGCGGGAGGCCCGGGGCGTGCGGACCGACCGGAGGGAGGTCTGTCCGCCCCGGGCCGAGCGCGGCGTGGACCCGGGGCGCTCCTCGGAGCGGGTCGCGCGGCCAGTCCTTGAACCTGCCGCGGCCTCGGGGGTATCGGAGGCGTGGACCCTGGACCGGAGCCGCCCCTGCGCGCCGGCGCCGCGACCTGCCGGGTCGTGGCGCTCGGGGTCGCTGGTACGCTGCTCACGTTGCTCGGGCTGGTCGTCGTCGCCTTGGTGCCGGCGGCCCTGTCCCTGGCCCGGGACCGCGCCGACCGGACGGCGTGCGCCGACCGCCTGCGTCGGCTCGCGAGCGCCGCGATCCAGTACGCCGACGACAAGCGCTTCTTCCCCAAGATCGCCCCGCACCGGGTCCTCGACGGCGGGATCGAGGCCGCCGACACGCCGCGCAAGGTCCGGGCGCTCCTCTGGTACGGCTACCAAGACGACCCCCGCACGTGGGTGTGTCCGGCCTCGGACGACGAGCCCGAGCCCGCGGCGACGCCGGCCCGCCTCGACCCGCGGGCCTGGCGCTGGGGCGGCGCGGTCGGGTCGCCCACGGGCGCGAGCGGGCCGATCGTCGAGCCCGACGGGGACCCGAGCCTGCTCGCGACGCACGAGCTCTCCTTCGGCTGGCAGCGGCGCGGCCTGACCTCGGGGGGGGCCATGAGCGGCGACACGATCGCGGCGGACCGGGCGGTCCGCGGCGACGACGCGGGCCCGGGCGAAGGCCTCCCGGGGAGCGCGGGCAACCACGCGGGCGGCTGGAACGTCGTGACCGTCGCGAGCGGGGTCCAGTGGATCCCGGCCGACGCCGCGCTCACGGAGCCCTACTCCCCCGAGCACCTCCGCAGGCTGGCGTCGCTGTCCGTGCGCGCCCCGGGCCCCGTGGGCCGGGGGGGGGCCCCCCCCCCCCACCCCCGCCCCCGCGTGGCGCGGGGGCCGGGCCGCCCCGGGGCCCCGGGGGGGGGGGGGCCCGCCGCCGAGCCCGAGCCGCTCCGGCTGCGCCACGACCCGGCGGCGCGCCCCCGGTGGGGCCTCGTCCTCGCCGCGCTCGGCCCGCTCCTCGGCGCCTGGCTCGTCGTCGCGGCCGCGCTCTGCGGGGGGCGCGCCGGGCCGCCCGGCTGAGCGTCAGGTCCGGAGCTGGCGGCAGAACGCGACGAAGCCGCGCGCGAGCGCGTCGAGGCGGGCCTCGAGCGCGGCGTCGCGGAGGCCGCCCTCGGGGGCGAGCGCGTCCTGGACGCGGCGGATGAACACGCGCGTCCCGAACAGGTGGGCCTGGCGGTACTGGTAGACGAGCTCGAGCTGCTCGACGGCGCGCAGGCCGCCCCACTCCCCCGCGGCGAGCCCGACGAACGCGGTGGGGAGGCCCTTCAGGCTGGCCGGGAAGTCGAGCAGGTCGACGAAGTACTTGAGCGCGCCCGGGAAGCTGCCGTTGTACTCCGGCACGACGGTCACGAGCCCGTGCGCCTCGAGGATCGCCCGCTTCCAGGGCAGGAACGCGGGCGGGGGCGCCCCGTAGCTCGTCGGCTCGAAGACCCCGGGGGGGAGCTCCTGGAGGTCGAGCAGCGCGACCTCGGCGCCGGCCGCGGCGAGCTTGTCGCGGACGACCTGGGAGATCCGCCGCGTGTGGGCCTCGGGGCGGTTGCTGCCCGACAGGACGACGATCACGGGCGGCCCCTGCGCGCGGGGGCGGCCGACAGGCCCGTCCGCGGCGGGCGTAGCATACCCGTGTGATCGAGCTGGACGGGGCGCTGGGCGAGGGCGGCGGGCAGGTCCTGCGGACTGCGCTCGGGCTGTCGCTCGTGACGGGGGTCCCGGTCGCGATCGAGCGCGTGCGCGCGAACCGGAGCCCGCCGGGGCTCCGCAAGCAGCACCTGGCCGCGCTGCGCGCGGCCGCCGCCGTGGGCGCCGCGCAGGTCGACGGCGCCGAGGTGGGCGCGCGGTCCGTCCGGTTCGCGCCCTCGGCGGTGATCGCGGGCCACCACCGCTTCGCGGTCGGCTCGGCCGGCTCGGCGACGCTCGTGCTGCAGACGGTGCTGCCGGCGCTCCTGCGCGCGGACCGCCCGTCGCGGCTCGTGCTCGAGGGCGGCACGCACAACCCGCTCGCCCCGCCGTTCGACTTCCTCGAGCGCGTCTACCTGCCGCTCGTGCGGCGGCTCGGCCCGCGCGTCGAGGCCCGGCTCGTCCGGCCGGGCTTCTTCCCGCGTGGCGGGGGCGTGCTCGAGGTGGACGTCGAGCCGGCGCCGCTCGACGCGCGCGGGTTCGCGCTCACCGAGGCCGGCCGCGTGGTCCGCCGGCGCGCCGTGGCGCGGGTGGCCGACCTCCCGCGCGAGATCGCGGAGCGCGAGCTCGCGGTCGTGCGGCGACGCCTGCGCTGGCCCGAGGGGAGCCTCGAGGTCGCGGAGCACCCGCGCTGCGGGCCGGGCAACGCGCTCGCGCTCGAGGTCGAGCTCGCGGGCGGCGCCGTCGAGGTCGTCTCGGCCGTGGGCGAGCGCGGGCGCCGGGCCGAGGACGTGGCGCGCGCGGCCGTCGACGAGCTCGAGGCCTTCCTCGCGCTCGACGTGCCGGTGGGCGAGCACCTCGCCGACCAGCTCCTGCTCCTCCTCGCGCTCGCGGGCGGCGGCCGGTTCCGCGCGGGCCCGCTCTCGCTCCACGCCGAGACCCAGCGGGCCGTGATCGCCCGCTTCCTCCCGGTCGAGATCGGCGTCGCCCCGCTCCGTCCCGACGCCCCGGGCGGCCCGGTCGAGGTCCGGGTCGGCCCCGCGCCGCCCGCCGGGCCCGCGTGACGCCCGGGCCCCTGCTCCTCTTCGCCCCGGGGGCGGGCGCCGCGTCGACCTCGGCGTGGATGCGCGCCTGGGCCGCGCGGCTCGCGGACCTCGGCGCGGTCGCGACGTTCGACTACGCCTACCGCCTCGCGGGGCGCAAGCTCCCCGACCGGCACGACGCCCTCGTCGCGGCGCACCGCGACGCGCTGGCGCGCGCGCGCGCGGCCGCCCCGGGGCGGCCCGTCGTGCTCGTCGGCAAGTCCATGGGCGGGCGGATCGGCTGCCACGTCGCCCACGAGGCGCCCGACGTCGCCGCGCTCGTGTGCCTGGGCTACCCGCTCCGGCCGGTCGGCGGCGGGCCCCCGCGCGACGCGGTCCTCCTCGCGCTGCGGACGCCGGTCCTGTTCGTGCAAGGCACCCGCGACCGGCTCTGCCCGCTCGACGAGCTCGCCCGGGTCCGCGCGCGCATGGCGGCGCCGTCGGCCCTGCACGTGGTCGAGGGCGGCGACCACGACCTCGCGCTCGCCCGGCGCGACGCGGCCGCCCGCGGCGTCACGCAGGCCCAGGCCGACGCCGCCGCGCTCGCGGCGGTGGCCGCGTTCCTGCGCGCACACGCCGCGCGCTGACCGCTCGACGACCCTCGGCTGATCGCCAATCCGCTCGTTGCGCCCGTCGCCGAAGTCGACGGGCGCAACGAGCGGATTGGCGGGGGCTCGTCGAAATCGAATCGACCGACCCGGTTGTTCGCCGGGCCCACCGGTTTTGAAGACCGGGACGGACGCCAGCCCGCATGAGCCCCCGGGGCGGGGGAAGCTACCACGGCCGCCGCCCGGCGCCCCCGCCCGCGTTGCGGGGGCGCGCGGACCAGGCGACCATCGCCCTCCATGCGCCGCCCGCGACCCCACGCCACGACGCTCGGCCCCGCGCTCGCCGCGGCCGCCGTCCTCTCCCTCTGCGGGTGCCCGTCGATCGAGCGCGCGGCGGTCGACCGGACGAAGCTCGGGGGCGACGTGCCCGACCGGCTCGACCGCATGCTCGTGGTCGCGGTCGAGGGCGCCGACGCGGCGCTCGCGGCGGAGCTCGTGGCCGCGGTCGAGGACGAGCTGATCGGGCGCGACCTGTTCGATCGGGTCGACGCCGTGGCCGGGGTCGGCTCCGCCGCGCGGCTCACGCTCCGCCTCCTCGAGGCGGTCGAGGGCGAGGTGTGGGACGGCTGGGAGCTGAGCACCGGCTGGGTCTCGCGGTTCGAGCTCGAGGTCGGGCTCGCCGACGGGGCGGGGGCGCCGGTCCTCACCGGGCACGTGACCGGGCTCGGCGTCGACCGGGTCTCGGACGCCGAGGACTTCTCGCCCGACAAGCGCCTCGACCTGCGCGCCGCCGCGCTCCACGACGCGGCCGTCAAGGTCAGCCGCGCGCTCCGTCGGGCCGCGGACGAGCGGGGGCTCGACGCGCTCGACGGGCTCGTGCCGCTCCGCCTCTCGCCCGGGGCCGGGCCGGTCGCGGTCGCGCTGCTCGGGGTCGACGACGAGCCGGGCGCCCGCCGCCTCCGCGGGGGGCAGCTCGAGGCGCACCTGGGCGAGGCCCTCGCGGCGCTGGGGCAGGCCCTCAAGGTCTCGCGGCCGGAGGAGGTCCGGCGCGCGGCCGATCGGCCGCCGACGCAGGGCTGGCTCGGCCTCGACGAGGCCTCGATCCAGCCCGTCGCCGCGCAGCTCCCGGTCCAGCTCTTCCTCGTCGGACGCGTGAGCGCGGTCGCCGGGCGCTTCAGCGCCGAGCTGCGGGCGCTCGACCGCGACGGCCGCGTCGTGTTCCGCCACCAGGCCACGGCGGGCGGGCTCGGCGCGCTGCGCGTGCTCGCCGTCGACCTCGCGCGGGCCGTCTCCGACGGCGTGCGCCGCGCGTTCGACCCGAGCTGAGCGCCGCCCGGGTCAGCGCCGCTTGAGCCGGCGCGTCGTGCTCGAGAGGCCGGGGTCGCGCGGCCAGCCCTGCCCGGCGCGGCGCTCGCGCTCGGCGGCGAGCGGGTCCGGCTCCGGGTCGGGCAGGAACGTGAGCTGGAGCCAGCGTACCCCCTCCTCCGCCTCGAACGAGGGGGAGGCCACGACCCACCCGCCAGGCACCTGGGTGCTCCGCGCCTGGGGGGTCTGCTCGGCGGAAGACGCGTCGTGCTCGCTCACGGGGCTCCAGGCCGGGTCGCGCCCGGCGTCGATCCAGGAGACGGCCCGACCGCTGCGGCCATTCAGGCGCGCGGGGCGCGCGAGCGCCCGCGGCCGGCCAGCCGGGCCACGGCGTCCATGTGGCGCACCGTCGCCTCCCCGGCCTTCTCGTCGACGATCCCGACCCGCCCGGGGAGGGACAGGAGCGTGCGCCAGGTCCGCGCGTCGTCCTCGACCGTCTTCATCGCGCGCTCCTTCCCCCCGACCTCCTTCTTCGGCCGACGGGCGGCGCTGGCTTGAGCGACGCGCGAGGGCCGCGCCAGGCCGACCGAACGGGGGGAGGTCGGCCTGGCGCGGGCCGAGCGCGGAGTGGACCTCACCGGAGCGCGGGCCGGACCGCCCCCGGGCGGCGGCGCGCCGCGATCGACAGGGGCCGGTCGCCCGGGCATGATCGGCCGGTGTGACGGCACCCTGGGGGCAGCGCGCCGAGGACCGGCCGGGCGGCGCGCCGGCCGCGCGCGAGCGGCCAGGCGACGAGGGGAGCTACCTGCTGCTCCTCCGCGACGTGGGCGACGCGGTCGCCACCGCGGCGTCGCTCGACGCGGCGCTCGCGACGATCGTCGACACGGTCGCCGAGCGGCTCGGCTACGACGTGTGCTCGATCTACCTCGCGACCGGGCCCGGCGACGCGCCGGCCGACGGGCAGGTGGAGCTCGTCCTGCGCGCGACGCACGGGCTCGCCGCGCGGGCCGTGGGCGTCGTCCGCATGCGTCCCGGCGAGGGCCTGACCGGCCTCGTCGCGGAGTCGGAGCGGGCGCTCTTCACCTCGCGCGCCGACGAGCACCCCCGGTTCAAGTTCTTCCCCGAGACCGGCGAGGAGCGCTACCGCAGCTTCGGCGGCGTCCCCCTGCTCCGCCGCGGGCGCTGCCTCGGCGTGCTCACGGTCCAGACGGTCGAGCCCTGGACGTTCCCCCCCAACGAGGTCGTCGCGCTCGAGGCGCTCGCGCTCCAGGTCGTCAGCCTGATCGACCTGACGCGGCGCACCGCGAAGGCCTCGGGCGGCCCGCGCGCGGGCGCCCCGGCCCGGGGGCTCCTCGTCGGCCTCGGCACGTCGGCGGGGGTCGGCGTGGGCGCCGCCGTCCGGCTCGGCGTCGACCCGCTCGACGCGCCCCCGCCCGCGCGTCCCTGGCTCGGGCTCGACGAGGAGTGGCGGCGCTTCCTGGCCGCGCGCGACGTCGCCGCGGCCGACCTCGACGCGCGCGCCGACGCGCTCGGGCGCGCCCACGGCCCGGCCGCCGAGGCGATCATGCGCGCGCAGGCGGAGCTCGTGCGCGACCCCGGGCTCGAGGACAGCGTGCGCGCCCTCGTCGAGGGCGAGCGCGAGCCGGTCGAGCGGGCCGTGCACCGCGCCGTCGAGGGCTGGACGGCCCGCCTGCGCGCCGCCATGGCCGACAAGGCCGCGGACTTCCGCGACGTGCGCGCGGCGCTCCTCCGCGCGCTCGCGGGCGCGAGCCCGGCGGCCCCGGCCGCCGTCGCCGGGGTCGGCCCCGACGGGGCGCCGCTGCCCGTCGTCGTCGTCGCCGACGCGCTGACGCCGGCCGAGACGGCTCAGCTCGACGCCGGGCGCGTCGTCGCGATCGTGACCCGCCACGGGAGCGAGACGAGCCACGCCTCGATCCTGGCCCGCTCGCTCGGGATCCCGGCGGTCGTGGGCGTGCCCGACCTGCTCACGGCGGTCGCGCAGGGCGACCGCCTGCTCGTCGACGGCGACAACGGGTTCGTGTTCCACGAGCCGGCCCCCGAGGTCGAGGCCGAGTACGCGGCCCGGCAGGAGGTCGCGCGCGCGGCGACGCGCGCGGTCGAGGCCGAGCTCGAGCGGCGCCGCCCCGCGGGCCGCCGGATCCGCGGCGCGACGCTGCTCGCGAACATCGGGCTGCCGCACGAGCTCGGGCGGCTCCGCGGCTCGGGGGCCGAGGGGGTCGGGCTCCTCCGGACCGAGTTCTTCTACCTCCAGCGGGACTCCTGGCCGACGGCGGCCGAGCAGGAGGCGTTCCTGCGCCGCGCGCTCGTGGCGGCCCCGCGCGGCGGCCCGGTCGTCGTGCGCCTGCTCGACGCGGGCGGCGACAAGGCGCTCCCCTACGCCGACGCGCTCGACGAGCCGAACCCGATCCTCGGGCTGCGCAGCGTCCGCTACCTCCTCGCGCACGAGGAGGTCGCCCGCGCGCAGGTCGAGGCGCTCCTGCGCGCCGCCGAGGCCGAGCGCGCCGACGTGCGGATCCTCGTCCCGCTCGTGACGGCGCGCTGGGAGCTCGAGGCCGTGCGCGCGCTGGTCACCGAGGCGAGCGAGCGCCTCGGCGTCCCGCCCCGCCCGGTCGGCATGATGGTCGAGGCGCCCTCGGTCCTCTACCAGCTCGACCACCTCGTGCCGCTCGCGGACTTCGTGAGCCTCGGCACGAACGACCTCACGCAGTACCTGCTCGCCGTCGACCGCGACAACGAGCGCGTGCGCGGCTACTACTCGGCCTACCACCCGGCGGTGCTCCGCGCGGTCCACGCGCTGGCGGACTCGCTCGCCGTGATCGGCAAGCCCGTGAGCGTGTGCGGCGAGATGGCCGGCGACCCGCTCGGCGCGCTCGCGCTGCTCGCCCTCGGCGTGCGCTCGCTCTCGGCCCGCCCGCGCGCGCTGCCCCCGCTCGAGTGCCTGCTCCACTGCGTCGGCCCCGACACGCTCGAGGACCTGCGGCCGGAGCTGCTCGCCGCGCCCACGCCGCTCGAGGTCGAGCGCCTCCTGCGCCTCGCGCTGCGCGCCGAGGCGCCCGCGCTCCTCGACGCGAGCGCGTAGCGCGGGGGGCCCCGCGCGGCGCCGCCGCCGCGCGCGTCGAGGCGCGAGCGCGGGGGACGGCGCGCGGTGGCGCGACGGCCCGCGGGGGGCCGCGCGCGAGGTCGCGGGGCGCGATCAGGCGGGCCGCGCGGTGAGCCGGGCGAGCGCCGGCGCGAGCTCGTGGGCGCGCGGGGCCTTCCAGGTCCCGTAGGGCGGGTCGGGGTGCCGGCCGTGCCAGTCGGAGCCCGCCGTCGCGATCAGCCCGCGGCGGGCGGCGGCGCGCTGGACGCGCTCGAGGTGGTGGCCCACGGCGCGCGGGCGCCAGACCTCGAGGCCCTCGACGCCGAGGCGCGCGAGCGGGCCGAGGTGCTCGTCGAGGTCGCGGTCGGTCGGGTGGGCGAGCGCGACGAGCCCGCCGGCCTCGCGCAGGGCGGCGACGGCCTCCTCGGCCGGGACCGCGTCGACCTCGGGGACGCGCTTCGCGTCGAGGAACCGCCGGAAGGCGCGCCGCACGTCCTGCGCGTGGTTCCGGCGCACGAGGGCCGACGCGACCTGGTTGCGCCCGACGTAGGCGTCCTCGCCGCGCCCGCCCAGGACCTCGGCGAGCGGCACGTCGATCCGCTCCTCGGCCCGCAGGCGGGCCAGGATCGCCGTCACCTGCGCGCGCTTCGCCAGGCGGTTGTGCCGCGCGGCGGCCGCGAGGCGAGGGCTGGCCGGGTCGACGCCGTAGCCGAGCAGATGCACGGTCCCGTGCGGGCCGGGCCGCACGCGGGCCGTGAGCTCGATCGCGGGCACGACGCGCAGCCCGGCCGGCGCGGCGGCCTGCGCGCGCGCGACCCCGTCGGTCGTGTCGTGGTCCGTCAGCGCGAGCCAGCCGATCCCCTCGCGCGCCGCGCGGCGGACGAGCTCCTCGGGCGCGAGCAGCCCGTCCGAGACGTCGCTGTGCGTGTGGAGGTCCACCCGGTCGGCGTGGGCGCCTGCGGCAGAGGCGGGCTCGGGCGCCGTCACCGCGGCGGCGCCGGGGCGTCGGGCGTCGCGCCGCCGTCCGCGGCGGCGCCGTCCGCGGGGCCGGTGGCTCGCCCGCTCGCGAGGTCGTCGTGGACGCGCTCCCAGTCGACGGCGGCGAGCCGCCCCCGGGCCTCCTCGTCGGCGAGCAGCTCCCGGACCTCGCGCTGGCGCAGGAGCGCCTGGAGGTCGCGCTCGGCCCAGGCCCGCCGGACCTCGGGGTCCTGCGCGGCCGCCTGGAACTTCGCGTGGTTCCGGAGGCTCGCGAGCTCGTGGTGGGCGAGGAGCGCCGCGTCGCGCGCCGGGGCCTCGCGGAGGAGCCCGGAGATCTTGCGCATGACCCCGAAGCTCGCGGCGAGCCGGTACTCGGGGAACGTCCGCAGGAGGGGGTCGAGGTGGGCCCGGTAGATCGTCGCCCCGTGCGAGGACTCGATCGAGTCCGCGAAGCTCGAGCGCAGGCCGACCCGGTCGGCCCACACGATCAGGGCGAACAGGATCAGCCCCGTGGCCGCGCCCTTGACGAGCCCGAGCCCACCGCCGAGCAGCTTGTCGGACCAGTAGAAGATCCCGTTCTTGCTCGCGATCGGGTCGGTGAGCAGCGTGACGGGGCCGCGCGTCGTGTCGCCGGAGACGGCGTCGGCGATCGCCTCGGCCCCCTGGTCGAGGTTGTCGTCGACGCCCTTGCCGCGGAGCTTCTTGAGCAGGAGCCGCCCGACGACCGCGACGACGAGAAACGCGAGCATCCACACGACGAACACGGCCACGATCTCGGCCAGGAGCGGCGGCGCGCCGGTCGTCTCGGCCACCTTCGCGCCCGCGGGCAGGCGCGCCATGCGGGCGACCGAGATCGAGACCCCGAGCGCGATCGTCTGCACGAGCTCCTTGAAGAAGCCGCGGCGCATGCCGAAGACGAGCGAGTAGAAGAGGACGAGGGCGAGGACGAGGTCGGCGAGCATGGGGGCCATCGTGTCGGCCACCGCGCCATCGGGCAAGGGCCCTCGCCCCCGCCCCCGCCCACCCTGTCTTCCCTTGCCCTTGCCCTCCCTCTTCCCCTCTTCTCCTGCTTCTTCTCCCGCTCAGCCGGGCTCGAGCCCCCCGCGCCCGCGCTCGGCTTCGCGGGCACGGGCGGCGCGCCGCGCGAGCAGCGCGTCGAGCGCACCCGTCTCGTCCTCTCCGGCCGCCTCCTCGTCGGCGTGCGCGCGCGCGTCGCGTTCGCGCAGCCAGGCGTCGAGGGGCGCGCGCCCCGCGGACGGCGGCGCCGGCGTGGCCTGGGGGAGGACGATCGGCGGCCGCGTGGGCAGCGGCCCCGTGACGGCTGACTCCACCGGTGCCCGCGGCGTCGCCGCCTCCAGCTCCTTCGGCTCAGGCTTCGCCTCCAGCTCTTGCGCCTCCTGCGCCTCCGGGGCCGGGGCCTGCGCCTGCGCCGCCGCCTCCTGCTCCTCCGGCCCCTGCCGCTCGGGCGCCGCCTCCTGCTCCTCCGGCTCCTGCGCCGCCGGCCCCTGCGGCTCGGCCGCCGCCTCCTGCCCCGCCGGCTCCTCCGTCCCCCAAGGCGCCGCCACCGCCGCCTCCGCGCGCGCGAGCCGGCCCGTGAGCGCGCGCGGGACGCCCTCCTCGGTGCGCTGGGGCGTCGCCGCGAACAGCCGCGCCAGGTCCGCGCGGCGCGGGGAGCCCTCGAGGGCGCGGTCGAGGTCCGCCACGAGCTCGGCCACCGTCGGGTAGCGCCGCTCGAGGCGCGCGAAGCAGCGCTCGAACACGCGGTCGACGCCCGCGGGGAGCCCCGGCACGAACTCGCTCGGCTTGTCGCCGGGCTCGGGCAGGGTGCCCGTGAGCGTCTCGAACAGCATGACGCCGAACGTGTAGACGTCGGAGCGCGCGTCGGGCACGCGCCCGTCGCGCTGCTCGGGCGACATGTAGGCGAGCGTGCCCGCCACGCCGTCGAGCTCGCCCGAGCGGAAGCTGAGCGAGAGGCGCAGGCGCTCCTGCTCGTCGTCGGCGCGGCCCGCCTCGAAGTCGGTCAGCTTCGCCGTGCCGTCGGCGTCGAGCAGCACGTTCTCGGGCTTCAGGTCGAGGTGCAGCACGCCCGCCGCGTGCGCGTCGCGCAGGCCGAGCGCGACCTGCCGGAGCGTCGCGAGCGCGGCCGCCGGCTCGAGCTTCCCGTGCGCGCGCAGGAGCTCGCGGAGCGTCGGGCCCTGGACCAGCTCCATGACGACGTAGGGCGGGTCGGCCTCGAGCCGGACCTCGAGCGGGCGGACCACATGCGGGCTCTGGACCTTGCCCTGCCCCGCCGCGAAGCGCTGCAGGCGCTCGACCGAGGCCGGGTCGCGCGCGAGCTTGACCGCGACGGGGCGGAGCGCGCGGAACACCTCGCCCATGCCGCCCTCGCCGAGCTTCTCGGCGAGCACGTAGGGCCCGAGCCGGAGCCCTGCGTCGAGCCGGGCCCGGTCGCGCGCGAGCGCCGCCGGGTCCGCCGGCGCCGGCCCGTCGAGGCTCGGCAGCACGGGCAGGTCGTTGGCCGTGGGGTCGACGCGCAGGAGCCGCCCGACCTTGGCCTGGGCCTGGCGCTGGAAGCGCGACCAGGGGCTCTCGTCGAGCGGGGCCTCGCCGAGCGCGGCGAGCCGCTCGCGGACGCGCGCGAGCAGGAGCGGCGAGGGCTTCCGGTCGCGGGCCTGCTCGACGTAGTCGCGCTCCCACAGGCGGTAGGTGCCGACGGCCATGTCCCGCTGCCCGAGCGCCTCGTAGGTCTCGCCCAGCCGCACGAGCGCCTGCTCACGCCCCGGCGTCGCCGGGTCGTCCTCGCGCGCATAGCGGAGGAACACCTCGCGCGCGCGCTCGTGGCGCCCCTGCTCGAGCAGGAGCCGCCCGACGTGGATGTCGTCGACCGGGTCGACGGGCGCCTCGCCCTCGGCGCGGGCCGGGGCGAGCGCCGCCGCCGCGCGCTTCGCCTCGAGGAACCGCCCCCAGGCCGACGGCCCCGCGTCGTCCTGCGCGAGCAGGCCCGCGAGCCGCGCGCGGACCTGCCCGAGCAGCTCGGGCTTCGCCGCGACCTCGCCGCCGTCGTAGTCGCGCAGGTAGCGCACGTAGACGCGCCGCGCGTCGGCGGGGCGGTCCATGGCCTCGAGCGTGCGCCCGAGCCAGCACAGGGCTGCCTCGCGGCCGGGCGCGCGGACGTTGCGCTGGCGCGCCAGGCGCAGGAAGGCCTTGCGGGCGCCGTCCAGGTCGCCGCGCTCGAGGAGCGCGCGCGCCTCGCCGATCGACAGGCGCCGCCGCCCGCCGACCGCGAGGAGGGCGAACACGACGAGCAGCGCGATCGTGACGGTGAACGGGTCCACGGGCTCCGGCACGCCGGCGCGGGTCGAGGCCGACGGGCGAGCGAGAGTGTACCTGTGCGCGCGCGGCCCCGTCCGGCGGAGCGTCCGCGCGCGCCCCTCGGGCTCCGCTCCTGGCCCGGGCTCGTGCATGATCCGCGCCCGCGGAGGGGCCGTGGCGACGCCTGCGCAGCGAAGAGAGCCGCCCTGCGAGCGGTCCGAGGCCGGCCTGGTCGCCGTCGTGCTCGGCGACGTCGGGTTCGACGACTACGCGCCGGGGCCTGCGACCGATCAGGCCGGCGTCGTCTCGCCGGGGGGCTGCGCGCTGAACGTCGCGGTTGCGCTCGCGGTGGCCGGCTGGCCCGGGCCGGTGCGGCCCTGCGCCCCGCTCGGGCCGGACGGCGGCCCCCTGCGCGCGATCGCGCGCGCGCGCGGCCTCGACCCCGGCCTGCTCGAGGACCGACCGGCCCCTTCGCCGCGCCAGCGGATCGTCGTGCGCGAGGGCGGCGAGCGCGACTTCACGGGCGGCTACGCGCCCGGCGCGCTCGCCGGCTGGACCCCGGACCCCGCGGCCCGCGCGGCGCTCGCCGGGGCGGACCTCGTCTACGTCGCCGCGTTCGACGCGACCGCCCACCTGCTCGACCTCCTGGCGGCGCTGCGCCCCGGCGGCGGTGGCCGCGCGACGGCCGTCGACTGCATGACGCTCGCGGACGTGGGGCTCGACGCCGCCCTCGCGGCGCTCGCCCGCAGGTGGACCGTGGTCTGCGGGCTCGAGGCCGACCTCGACGGCAGCGGTCGCGACGCGGCCGCGATCGCGGCGCTCGAGGCCGCGGCGACCGCGTCGGGGGCAGACCTCGTGGTCACGCTCGGTCCGCGCGGCTGCCGGGCAAGCCTCGGGGGCGAGCGCGTCGCCCAGCCGGCGGCGCCCGTGCCCGGCGGGCGGGTCGTCGACACGACCGGGTGCGGCGACGCCTTCGCGGGGACCCTCCTCGCCGCGCGGGCGCGGGGCCTGGTCCCGCGCGAGGCCGTGGCGCGGGCGGCCGAGGCCGCGGCCCGCTGCGCCGCCCGGCTCGGCGCCCTCGACCCCGGCCCGTCCTGACGCCCGGGGGGCAAGGATCACGGCGTTCCCCGGCCCGCCCGGTCCAGGGGTTGCGCGGCGCGCGGCCGCCCGCGCGTCGGTCTCGAGCCGTGCCGCAGTCGGCACTTGCGCCAACCGCGCCGGAGGCCCGGGTGTCGTCGGGGGCCCGCGCCGGCCTGTCGGACCCCCCGGGTAAAGAGGAGGCTTCCCGAGTCGGGCCCGGGCGGGGCGGCGGCTCGGGGTGGAGCGCCCCGTGACGACCTCGACCCTGACGAACCGCGTGATCGAGCTCCTGCGGCGGGCCGAGGGGCTCGACCGGCCGGCGAGCCGGCCCTGGGTCGGGCGCCCGGGCGCCCTCGACGGGATCCTGGCCGAGGTCCGCGAGCTGTTCCGCAGCACGCAGGCGCTCGAGGCCCGGCACGTCGCGCTCGCGCTCGGCGACCCGGAGTTCCCGTTCGCCGACGCGCAGGGCGAGCTCGCCGCGCGCCGGCGCGACCTGGCCGTGATCGTCGACGGCGTGCGCGGGCGCCTCGCGCCGCTGCTCACGCGCGACGAGGTCCGCGAGCTCGAGCGCGTGGCGATCCTGTGCTGCCGCGCGCCGCTCACGAGCCAGGCCGACCTCGACGCCATGCGCGCGGCGCGGCAGGCCCGCGCGCTCGCCGGATGACCGCCCCCGGGGCGGACGCCGCGAGGTCGTCCGACCCTGCGGCTAGACTCGCCTGCGTGCCGCCGATCCGCGCCGTTCGCAAGGCCCCCTCGGCCGTCGCCCAGCTCGGGGCCCTGCCCGACGACGTGGCCGACGCGTGCCTCGACGAGCTCGAGGGCTGGGTCGCGCAGGACGTCGCGCTCGGCGACCACGTGGTCCTGCTCCTCGTCGACGGCCACGCGCTCCGCGTGAACCTGTTCGTCGACACGGACGGGACGCTCTGGGTCGAGCGCGTCGCGTCGGCCGCGGGCGGCTGAGGCCGGCCGGTCCTCCGCGGCGGTCGAGGGTGGCGTCGCCGCCCCGTCAGGCCGCGAGCTGGAGGCCCGCCACGACGAGGAGCCCGAGCACGGCGAGGCGCAGGCGGACCGCGTCGAGGCGCGTGTGGAGCGCGTGGCCGAGCGCGAGCCCGGCCGCGAGCGCGGGCACGAGCGCCGCGCTCAGCGCGAGCGTGTTCGCGTCGAGCCGGCCCTGCGCCGCGTAGGTGGCGACGAGCAGCCCGTTCAGGGCGAGCCACAGGCAGGCGAGCGTCCCGCGGAAGGCGCGCGGGTCGAGGCCCAGGCGGTCGAGCGCGAGCACGACGAGCGGCCCGCCCGTCGCGAACACGCCGTGGACGACGCCCGCCGCCACGACCCAGGCCCCACCCCGGCCGAGCTGGACGGGCGCCCCCGGGGCCTCCCCTGCCGCCGGGGCGCCGGCCGGGCGCCCGCGCAGGAGGCGGGCGAGCCCGTGCACGGCGAGCACGACGACGACGAGGCCGTAGAGCCGGCGGAGCGTCGCGTCGCCCGCGCGCCCGGCGAGCAGCGCGCCCGCGACGACGCCCGGGACCATGAGCGGGAACAGCCGGCCGAGCAGGAGCCTGCGCGCGACGTGCGCGCGGTCGAGCGCGACGATCAGCGCCGTCGCGAGGCAGTTGAGCGGCACGAGCACCGGGAGCAGCTCGTGGATCGGGAGCCGCCAGGCGCAGAGCGCGAGCGCGAGCAGGCTGGCGCCGAAGCCGAGCGCCCCCTGCACGGCGAAGGCGACGACGACGACGGCCGCGCACCAGGCGAGGTCGGCGCTCACGCGCGCGCACCCGTGCCCGCGGGCCGCGGCGCCTCCGCGCCGAGCGCGTGGGCCGCGAGGAGGGCGCCCACGTGGGCGGCGATCGGCGGCGGGGTGAGGTCGTGGCCCATGTCGGCGAGGAGCTCGAGCCGGGCGCCGGGGATCGCGCGCGCGAGCGCGCGGGCGGCGGCGGGCCGGATCAGCGGGTCGAGCGCCCCGTGCACGACGAGGGTCGGCGCCGTGACCGCCGCGAGGGCGCGCTCGCGCGAGCCGTCCGCGACCACGGCCGCGACCTGCCGGCGGACGCCGAGCGGGCAGAACCCGCGCGCGAGCGCGCGGTCGGCCCGCGCGCGCCGGGGCGCGCGGTCGGC
>JANJTH010000517.1 GCA_024711205.1 Planctomycetota bacterium
CCCGGCGGGCTCGGCGCCAGGCGCACCGGCCGCGCCGGGGCGCGCGGGCAGGTCGCGGGCGACGGCCTGCGCCGCGCGCGCCGCGTAGTAGGCCGCGACGCACGCGTCCTCGGCGCGCTGCGCCCCCCACGACGCGGCGAAGTCGGCCGCGTCCTCGGCCTCGGCCTGCGCGAGCTCGATCGCCTCCTCGGCCTCGACGAGCGTCCAGGTCGCGTCGCCGGCGGGTCCAGCCTCGTCCGCCGGGGCCCCGTCGTCCTGGCCGTCCGGGCCGGCCGGGCCGACCGCGCCGGCCGGGTCCAGGGCGAGCCAGCGCGCGACGACGTCGGCGACCCCCGCGGGCCGGTCGTCGCCCGGGAAGGCCTCGGTCCACACGGGCAGGGCCAGGCGCGCCGCGAACAGCGCGGCCCGCACCGACGGCTCGGCCCCCCACCGGCGCGCGTCCGTGATCCACGAGGTCGGGCTCGGCTCGACGCCCATGCCGCGCAGCGCGCGCGCCGCCGCGCGGTGCCCGCAGCACGACGCGAGCTCGAGCCGCGCGATCGTCAGCTCGCCCGCGCGCACGCGCCCGACGAGCCAGCGCTCCTCGTCCTCGCCGTCCCCGCCGAGCCGCGCCCGCCGCTCGAGCCGCCGCAGCGCCAGGTCCCCCACGCGTCCGGTCCCCGCGCCGGTCGGCCCCTACACGCCCTTCTTGAGGCGCAGCCCGAGGTTGTCGCTCAGGCGCGGGACCGCCTTGATCTTGGCGACGACGGAGTCGACGTCGTAGGCGACGCGCCGGAACGTGATCGCGTTCTTGTCGATCACGGCGTAGCACGAGCGCGGGTCGTTGTCGCGCGGCTGCCCGACCGACCCCACGTTCACGATCACCTTGCGCTTGTCGCGCTTGTAGACGTAGTTGTGCTCGATCTCGCCCGGCGTCACGTAGTCGAGGTCCTCGTTGATGATGCACGGCGTGTGGCTGTGCCCCACGAACAGGACCTTCTCGAAGCTCGCGAAGATGTCGTCGAACTTGTCGTAGGCGCCGTTGAAGATGTCCTCGCGCAGGATGTATTCGATCGTCGGCTGGCGCGGCGAGCCGTGCACGAAGTAGAGCCCGTTCGTCTGGAAGCGCAGCGGCATGCGCTGGAGGTACTCCCAGCGGACGCCCTCCTTGCCGTCCTTCGCCTGGATCTCCTCGCGCGTCCAGTCGATCGCCTCGCGGGCCCAGGCGTTGAAGTTCTGCGCGCCCTTGAGCACGGCCTCGTCGTGGTTGCCCATGAGGCTCACGCGCACGGCCTTCATGGTCAGCTCGAGCACCTCGCGCGGCTCGGGGCCGTAGCCGACGACGTCGCCCAGGCAGACGATGTCCTCGATCCCCTGGGCGCGGATGTCCTCGAGCACGGCCGTGACCGCCTCGGTGTTGCTGTGCAGGTCGCTGATGATCGCGTAGCGGCGCGTGAGCGACATGGGACCTCCCGGCGAGGGCCTCGCGGCCAGCCCCGACGATAGCCCTGCGGCGGAGCCGCCACAAGCGCCGCACGCGCCGGGGGCCCGGCCGGCGGGCCCGCCGCGGGTCAGCGGGCGAGGAACACGGCGCAGTACATCCCGTCCCGGAGCTGGACCCCGACGCCCACGTGCGTGAACTGGCCGAGGACGTTCGCCCGGTGCGGCGGCGAGGCCATCCAGGCGTCGACGATCCCGCGCGCGGTCGTCTGGCCCCGGGCGATGTTCTCGCCCACGAGGCGGAAGGGGCCGGTCGCTCCCGTCAGGGAGAGCCGCTCGTCGGGCCCCCAGCCCTCGGGCGAGAGGTGCGCGAAGAAGGTCCGGTCGCCCATGTCCTCGGCGTGGGCCTTGCCGGCCCGCGTGCCGTCCGCGTCGGTCGCGAGCGGCGGCAGCCCGGCGCGCGCGCGCTCGGCGTTGAGCTCCGTCACGACCTCGGCCGCGAAGATCGCCTCGCTCGCCGAGTGCGGCTCGAGCGGGTTGCCGTGCTGGTCGTTCACGTACCAGAACCGCGAGCCCTGGCCGGCGGTCGGCGTGGCCGTCGCCCCGGGCGTCGCCGCCCCCGGGCTCGTCGCGCCCGAGCCGGCGGCGCCCGGACCCGTCGCGCCCGGACCCGTCGCGCCCGAACCCGTCGACGCGGGCGCCTGCGTCACGGTGACCGTCGCGACGACGGCCGCGCCCACGCGGCCCCGGCCGTCGGTGATCCGGAGCTGGACGGCGTAGGTCCCCGGCTGCAGGTAGGTGTGGGTCGGGTCGCGGTCGGTCGCCGTCGCCCCGTCCGCGAACGACCACAGCCACGAGGTCGCCCGCCCGCCCGAGGCGTCGGCGAAGGCGACGGTGTGCGGCGCCGGGCCCGTGAGCAGCGCCGGGTCGACGAGCGCCTGCGGCGCGAGCGCCGCGTCGAGCGGGACGCCCGGACGCGAGCGCCCGCTGCACCCGGCGAACACGACCCCGAGCGCCCCGACGGCGACGAACGACGTGAACGCCCGGACCCGAACCCTCCGCGCGGACGTGCGCATGCGACGCTCCCTTCCGGCGGTCGTCCCGCGCGAGCGTCGTGCCGCGGACCCGGGTCGTCGTAAGTGACCGGGGCACCAGCGCTCGAGCCTGCCCCTGACCTGGCCCCGGCCGTCCAGGCCTGGAGCGAACCGGTCCGGGCCTGGACTCGCGCAAGCCCTTGCGCGACGGACCGCGCGTCGCGCATCCTGCCCGGCGTGCTCCCTCCGACGCCGGGCCACGGCCCCTTCCTGCGACGGCGCTCGGGCGGCCCGCGGCGCCCCGACGGCCGGCCGTGCGCGTGGGGTCGCCGGCGCGCCGTCCGGGCTCGCGGCGCCCGCGCCCGGCGTCCGGCCGGGTGAGCGGCCCGACGTCCGCCGGGCCGCCAGGGCTCGGCGACCGGGTCGGGCCGTGGCTCCTCGAGGCGGAGGCCGGCCGCGGGGCCATGGCGATCGTGTTCCGCGCCCGCGACGAGGCGGGGCGGGTCGTCGCCCTCAAGGTGCCCCGCGCCGACGCGCTCCTCCGCAGCCCGCTCGCGCTCCAGCGCCTCGAGCGCGAGGGGCGCGTCGTCGCGGGCCTCTCGCACCCGGGGATCGTCGCGCTCGTCGACTCGGGCGTGACCGGGGGCTGGCCCTGGCTCGCCTACGAGCTCGTCGAGGGGGCGACGCCGCTCGACGAGGCGTTCGCGGGCGCGCCGCTCGCGCGGCGCGTCCGCTGGGTGCGTGACGCCGCGCGCGCGCTCGGGGCCGCGCACGCGGCGGGCGTGCTCCACCGCGACGTCGCGCCCGGCAACGTCCTCGTCGACGCGACGGGCCGCGCGCGCGTCGCCGACTTCGGGCTCGCCTGGGTCACGGGCGACGACGCGATCACGCGCACGGGGGTCGCGCTCGGGACGCCCGGCTACCTCGCGCCCGAGGTCGCGCTCGAGGGGAGCCGCGCCGCGACCCCGGCCGCGGACGTGTGGTCGCTCGGCGTGCTCCTGTTCCTCGCGCTCACGGGTCGCCACCCGTTCGCGGGGCAGGCCTTCCTGGCCGGGCTCATGCGCGCGCGCGAGGGGGCGCCGCGCGCGCGCGACGCCGCCCCGGACACGCCGATCGCCCTCGACTCGGTGTGCGCGCGCGCGCTCGCGCCGGACCCGGGCGACCGCTGGCCGGACGGCGAGGCGCTCGCGCGCGCGCTCGAGGCGGCCGTGCGGGCCACGGGCGACGCGAGCCGGCGCCTCCACCAGGTCGTCGCGCAGGCGCTCGCGGGGCCGGACCTCGAGGCGGCGCCGGGCCCGCGCGCCGACCACGCGT
>JANJTH010000545.1 GCA_024711205.1 Planctomycetota bacterium
GCCGCGCGAGCGCGGCCCGTCGGGTCGCGCTCGCGCGGCGGGGAGGGCGCGCTATCGTGCCGCCCTGCTGCCCCGGAGGCGCGACGATGTCCGACCTGCCCCCCGCCCCCCCGCCCGCGCCGCTCGTGGACGCGGGCGTGCCCTCCGGGCGCGCCCGCTGCGCCGTCGTCGGCCTCGCCGTCGCGCTCGTCCTGCTCCTCGGCTACGCGGTCCTCGCGGCGCGGGCCTCGGCGGCGCTCGATGCGCGGACGCGCGTGATCGTCGAGGAGGCCGCGCTCTGGAACACCCGGAGCAAGGCGCGCCCCCCGCTCCTCGGGGAGCCCGCCGACGGCGACGCCGTCGCGCACTACTTCGCGCTCGAGCACGCCCTGGGCGGCCGCGCCGAGTGGGGCGGCCAGCCGCCCGCGGGCACGGCCCCGGCGCTCCAGGCGCAGGTCGAGGCCCCGAACGCGCTCGCGACGCTCGAGGCCGCGCTGTCGGCGCTGCGCGCGGGGGCCGCCCCGTCGCCCGAGGCCCAGGACCTCCTCGCCCGGCTCGCCCCGCTCCGGGGGCACGTGCGCGAGGGCCTCCGCCGGCGCGAGGTCGACTGGCGGACCGACCTCCGCGAGGGCTTCGGGGCCTCGGTCCCGTACCTGTTCGCCTACCGGGCGATCGCGTTCGCCCTGGCCTGCGAGGCGGCGCGCGCGCCCGCGCCCGCCGAGGCCGTCGAGCGCGCCCTCGAGGTCGTGCTGCTCGGCCGGGACCTCGAGCACGGCGACACGCTGATCGGGCGCATGATCGGGGTCTCGCTGCGCCGGATCGGGCACGAGGCGCTCGCGCACGCGCTGGGCCGCGCGGCGGGGGACCCGGCCGCGCTGCGCCGCGCGCTCGAGGCGCTCGGCCAGGTCGAGCCCCGCAGCCTGCGCGGCACGATCGAGGGCGAGCGCGTGGCCATGCTGGTCGAGCTCGCGCGCCTCACGGGGCGCGACAGCGGCGGGCGGCGCCCCGAGTTCGCCCCCTCGTACGAGGGCCCGACGCGCTGGCTCGGCCCGGTCGTGTTCGCGCGCGAGTGGGACCTGCTCGAGGCCTTCTACGCCGAGCTCGCCCCCGCCTGCGAGCTCCCCGCGCACGCGCGGGCCGCGGCGGCGCTGGCCGCGCAGGAGCGGGCCGTCGCCCCGTGGTCGGTGATCACGCGGCTCGCGGTCCCCGACTTCGCCCGGGCCCTCCAGCAGGTCGCCGCCGTCGACGTCGAGGCCTCGCTCGTCCGCGCGGCGGCGGCCGCGCTGCTCGCCCGGCACGAGCGCGGCGACTGGCCGCCGGCGGCCGACGCCTTCGCGGCGGCCGGCCTCGAGCCGAAGGACCCCTTCCGCGCGGACGGCGCGGCGCTCGGCCTGCGCGCGGACGACGACGGCGGCCTGACCCTCTGGTCGGCCGGGCCGGACGGGAAGGACGACGGCGGCGCGCCCACGAAGAAGGGCGAGGACGCGGGCGACCTCGTCGTGCGCGTCGTCCCCGCCGCGGCGCGCTGACCGGCGCGCCCGCCCCTGCTAACGTCACCCGCCCGGAGGCGCCCCATGGCGAAGCGCCGCGCGCGCGAGGACGAGAGCACCTGGCCGGCCCTCGAGGTCGCGGCGCGCCTCGCCGCGCCCGCCGAGGTGCCGCCCGGGCTGCTCCTGCTCGGGCCCGACGCGTTCCTCCTCGCGAGCGCCCGCGACGCCGTCGTCGCGCGGGCGCTCGGCCCGCGGCCGGGGCCGACCCTGAGCGAGCTCGAGGGCGACGCCGCGAGCCTGGCCGCGGTGCTCGACGAGCTGCGGACGCTCCCGTTCCTGGGCGACCGCCGCGTCGTCGTCGTGCGCGACGCGGGCGGCTTCGTGGCCGAGCACGCCGCGGCCCTCGCCGACTACCTCGCGGCGCCCTCGCCCACGTCGACGCTCGTGCTCGAGGCGGCGAAGGTCGACCGCCGGTTCAAGGCGGTGCAGGGCCTGCTCGCGCGCCTGCAGGTCGTCGCCTGCGAGGCGCCGGGCCCCGACGGGCTGGTCGCGTTCGTCCACGCGCGCGCGAAGGCGCGCGGGAGGGCCTTCGCGCCCGACGCCGCGCTCGCGCTCGTCGAGCGCCTCGGCGGGCACGACGTGACCCTCGCCGCCCTCGACGCCGAGGTCGAGAAGCTCTCGGCCGCCGCGCGCGAGGGGCCCGTGACGGCGGCCATCGTGGGCGCGCTCTCGACGCTCGGCTCGAGCGAGGACTCGTTCGCGCTCGTCGGCCGGATCGGGCGCGGCGACGTGGCCGGCGCGCTGGCCTGCCTGGGGCGGATCCTCGCCGACGGGCTCGTCGCCCACGGCGAGCGGACGCGCGACGCGCGCGGGATCGCGCCGATCCTCCTCGGCTCGCTCCGCTGGGACCTCGCCCGGCTGCTCCGCGGGCGGGCGCTCCTCGAGCGCGGGGGCCGCCCGCGCGAGATCGCCCGTGAGCTCAAGGTGTGGGGCGACACCGACCTGTTCGAGGCGCGGATCGCGCGGGCGACGCGCGAGGACCTCGGCGCGCGCCACGAGCTCCTGCGCGACGCGGACCGGGCGCTCAAGACCTCGGGCGACGCCGACGCGACGCTCATCGACGTCGTCGTGCGGCTCGCGCGGGCGGAGGCCCGCGCGGCGGAGGCCCAGCGCGCGCGGGCCTGACCCGAGCCGACGCGTGAGGGCCGCGCCCGGCGCGGTCCGACCGCAGGGAGGTCGGCCAGGCTGACCGACCGCAGGGAGGTCGGCCCGGCGCGGTCCGAGCGCGGAGCGGACGCGACGCGAGCCGACGCGTCCGCCGCGCGCGACGCGCCGATCCGGGGCAGGCCCACGCGC
>JANJTH010000557.1 GCA_024711205.1 Planctomycetota bacterium
CCGCGCGCCGTGCGCGTCGCGGGCGGACCGACCTGGGCCGTCCGCGCGGCGCCGCTCGACGAGGGCGGCCTGCTCGCGGCCCTCGCGGCGCGCGACGCGCCGGGCGGCTCGGACGCGCTCGCGTCCCTCGGCCGCGCGCCCCGCTGGGTCCGCCTCGAGGGCGTGGGGCTCCTCGTCGTGCCGCCCGTCGCCCGCGACGTCGAGGACCCGGTCGCGGCGCCCCTGGCCCTCCCGCTCCTCCCCTGGCTCTCGTGGCGCACGGACTGGCCGCTCCCGCGCGTCCGCGGCGGCAACTCGTCGCGGCTCGGCGCGTTCGGCGTGGTCGAGCTCCGCCACCCGCTCGCGGCCTTCGACGCGGGCCCGCTCGGCCGGCTCGAGCTCGACGCGGCCGAGCGCCTCGAGCACTACGCGCGCCGCGGCACGGGCGGCGAGCTCGGGCTCGAGTGGACGCGCCGCGACGCGGGCGGCCGCAAGCAGGGCGAGGGCTTCGCGCGCGCGTGGGGCCTGCGCGACCGCGCCGACGAGGACCGCGTCGGCGCCCCGGTCGAGGCCGACGGGCGCTACTGGCTGCGCGGGCTCCTCCGCGAGCGCCTCGGGCCCGAGCTGCGGCTCGACGCGGAGGTCTCGCGCGCGTCCGACCGCGGCGTGCTCCTCGAGTGGTTCCGGGGCGTCGAGCAGACCGACAAGCCGCAGGAGACCTACGCCTACCTGCGCTGGGCCCGGGACGACCTCGCCGTGCGCGGGCTCGCCCGCTGGCGGCTCGACCCGTTCCGCACGCAGGTCGAGCGCCTCCCCGAGGTCGCGCTCGACTGGTTCACGACGCCGCTCGCGACGGACCCGACGTGGGGCGGGCTCTACCTCGACGTGGCCGCGCGCGCGGGCGTCCTCCGCTACCGCCCCGACGACGCGACGCTCCGCGGCTCGTACCAGGCCGGTCGCGCCGACCTCGACGCGACCCTCGTCTACAAGGTCTCCCTCGGCCCGCTCGAGGCGCGCGCGTGGGCCGGCGCCCGCGAGACCCTCTGGTCCGGGCGGCGCGACGACGAGGACGACGCGATCGACCGGCTCGCGACCGCGGCCGGCTGGAACCTCTCGACGACGCTCTGGCGGCGCTGGGACACGCCCTGGGGCCCCCTCCGCCACGAGGTCGTGCCCGAGGTCGGCACGCGCCACGTGCTCGACGTGACGCGCGCCCCCGGGGACCTGCTCCCGTTCGACGACGCGGAGCAGCTCGTCGAGACCGACCAGGTGTTCCTGCGCCTCCGCACGCGGCTCCTCGCCGACCGGGCGGCCGTCCGCCGCAAGCTCGTCGACCTGTGGGTCGAGGCGCGCTGGTTCCCCGGGTCGCGCGGCGAGGACGCGCGCGGGCGCTGGTCGACGCTCGCGGGCGACCTCCGGCTCGACCCGCTCCCCTGGCTCTCGGCCCGCGTCCGCGGCGAGCTCGACGTGAACCGCGGCGCGCTCGCCTCGTTCGACGCCTTCTTCGCGGCCCGGCCCGTGGCCGGCTGGCAGCTCGGCGGCTCGTTCCGCGAGCTGCCCGACCTCGCGCGCGCGGTCGGCTGGTCCGTCTCGGTCGACCTGACGCCCGCCTGGACCGTCGCGCTCGAGCAGCAGTACGACCTGCTCCAGCGCGACTTCCTGTTCCACCGCGCGCGCCTGATCCGCCGCTTCCAGCAGCTCGCCGTCGAGGTCTCCGTGTCGCACCTCCCGCTCCAGGACGACACGCAGGTCTCGGGCGGGATCGGCCTCGCCGACCTGGGCGCCGACGACGACCCGTTCGAGCGCGACCGGCTCGCGGAGCTCTACGCCCGCCCGGGCCGGTAGCGGCCTGCCAGCCAGGAGCGGGCCTGCCAGCGACGACGCCCGCTTCGCGGAGGACTTCGGCGGGCCTTCAGCAGGCCGCGACCGCGTCGACCTCGACCCGCGCGCCGCGCGGCAGCCCGGCCACGGCGACCGTCGCGCGCGCGGGCGGGGCCGCGCCGAAGAACTCGGCGTAGACCTCGTTCATCGCGGGGAAGTCGTCCATCGTCGTCAGGTAGACCGTCGTCTTGACGACCCGGGCCAGGCTCGAGCCGCCCGCCTCGAGGACGGCGCGCAGGTTCTCGAGCGCCTGCCGCGTCTCGACCCGGACGTCGCCCCCGGCGAAGGTCCCGTCGGGCCGGAGCGCGATCTGGCCCGAGCAGAACAGCCACCCGCCGCAGCGGACGGCCTGCGCGTACGGCCCGATCGCCGCCGGCGCCCCCGTCGTGCTCACCGCCTCGCGCGCGCCCTCCGCCACGGTCGCCTCCCGCCGGGCTCGCCGGCCCGCGGAGTCTAAACGGCGGCCCCGGCGGGCGCGCGCCGGGTCCGTGCGGACGGTTGTCCGGCCGGCGTCGCGGGGCGACACTGGCCGTGTGGGCGCCCGACGCGAGGTCCGGATCGAGCCAGGCACCGAGGTCGAGCTGACCAGCCTCCGGACCGGGCGGAAGGTCACCTGCCGGATCGACGAGGTGATCGGGACCGGCGGGACCGCGTCGGTCTTCGGCGGGACGCTCGCCGACGGCGGGCTGTGCGTGCTCAAGTCGCCGCGCTGGGAGGGCGAGCACGACCCGGGCTTCGAGGTCGAGCTCGAGCTGTTCAAGAGCCTGTTCCACCGGAACATCATCCACTGCGTCGGCGCGGGCTCGACGCCCGGCGGGAGCCTGCTGCTCGCGTTCCGGCGGGCCTACGAGAACCCGCTCCTCCTCATGACGCGCGCGAGCGTCGACGACGCCATGCGCCGCGACAAGAAGGCGCTCTACCCGTCCCTCCCGATCGACACCGCGATCGACCTGGGCTACGAGCTGCTCAACGCGCTCGAGTACGTCGAGAAGCTCGGCTACGTCCACCACGACGTGAAGCTCGCGAACCTCCTGCTCGACGTCGGCCCGACCGAGCGGCCGCTCGACCCGAACGAGGTGTTCGCGCGGGTCGTCCGCCGCGAGTACCGCGGCGTCCTGATCGACTTCGGCGCGACGCGCAGCCGCCTCTACCTCGAGGCCTGGAACCGGGGCGAGGTCCCCCCCGGCCTCGCCCCGCAGCTCACGCCCATGTACGCGCCCCCCGAGGGCGTCGTCGAGGCGCGCCGGGCCGACGGGTCGCTCGGCTACGTGTTCGACCCGAGCCTCGACGTCTACGCGGCCGCGCTCGTCCTCTACGCCATGTTCACGGGCTACCCGCCCTACGCGCACCTGCGGGCCCCGCCCGACCCGAACGACCTCGAGAGCGTGATCGCGGTCAAGTCGGCCGAGCGGCGCGGCGAGATCGAGCCGACCTCGGCCGAGCTCGTCGGGCGGGCCGTGTTCGAGGACACGCGCTTCACGGGCGGCGACCGGCACGCCTGGGACCTCGCCTTCCACCGCATGCTCGCGGCGCGGCTCGTGCCGGACCCCGCGAAGCGCGGGACGGCGGCCGCGCTCAAGCGCGAGTTCGAGCAGGTCATGCAGATCCGCGCCGCGCGGGCCGACGCCAGCGGCGGCGACCTGGGGGGCCGCGGCGGCAAGGCCCGCGTCTACCTCCCCTTCACGCAGGAGCTCGTGCGCGTCGGCTCGGGCGGCGAGCACCCGCTCCTCCGGGCGGCCAGGGCGTTCGGGGTCACCGCGCGCGAGGGCCAGGCCGAGCCGGCCCGCGCGGCCTCGCCGCCCCCCGGCGCCGGGCGGCCGCCGTCGACGCAGGCCTCGGCCCCGGCATCGGGGCGCTCGCCCGCCCAGCCCCCCTCGACGGCCTCGAGCGGGCTCGACTGGCTCGGCGACACGCCGGACGCCTCGACGCCCGGCCCGCGCGCCCGGGCCGACGAGGCGCTCCGGCCGGCGACCCGCCGGCACGACCGCCGCCCCCCCGACGGCGGCGCACCCGACCAGGTCGCGACGCGGCGGCCGCCGCGGCCCCCCGTGCCGACGCGGCCGCCGGCCCCGCGCGAGGACCCGGCGCTCCACCAGACCGAGCGCCGCCTCGTGTACTCGGCGCCCTCGACCGCGGCCCGCGACCCGGGCGAGGCCGGGCCGTCGCGCCCCCCCCCGGCCCACGCCGCCGCGCGCCCGCCGCTCCGGACGGGCGCGCCTCCGCGCCCCGGGGCCGCGCCCGAGGACCCCACGCACCGGGCGCCGCCGCCGCGCGCCCGCGCGGCCGCCCCGCACTGCCTCCTGTCGGTCGTGCTCGACGAGCCGCTCCTCCTCGCGCGCGACGCGCCGGTCACGATCGGGCGCGACGCGCGGGCCACGGTCCGGATCAAGAGCGACCTCGTCTCGCGGCGCCACGCCGAGGTCCGCTGGACCGACCGGGGGTTCGTCGTCGAGGACCTGGGCTCGGTCAACGGCACGCTCGTCAACGGCGCGAAGATCCCCGGCCCCTGCCCGCTCCACGACGGCGACCGGATCTCGATCTCCGGGTTCGAGCTGCTCGTGCGCGTGCTCGCCGGCGGCGACCCTGCGCTCGAGAAGCCGGGCGGCGGCACGACCCGCGTCATGCGCGCCGACGTGGCGCAGAAGCTCAAGGGCGAGACGCTCGTGGGCGAGCTCGCGCAGCTCGCGCTCAAGGACGTGGTCGAGCTGCTCGAGTGGAAGCGCCACACGGGCACGCTCCTCGTCACGCCGGAGGCCGGCGGCCCGGGGCGGCTGTTCTTCGTCGAGGGGCAGCTCGTGCACGCCGACACGCGCCGCGGCGCCCGCGGGCTCGCGGCGGCGGTCGAGGTGTTCGGGACCGTCCGCGGCCGGTTCGCGTTCACGCCCGGGGCGCCGCGCGTGCCGCGCTCGATCCCGGGCGGCAACGACGACCTCTGGGCCGCCCTCGACGCCGACCCGCCGGACTAGCCCGCCGCGGCCGGCGGCTCGAGCTCGCGGGCGAGCCCGCCGTAGAGCGCGAGGTAGGCCGGCACGAACCGGTCGCGCGCGAGCCGGTCGCGCGCGAAGCGCGCCAGCTCCTCCCGCGTGGGGCCGTCGGGGGCGGCCGCGCGCGCGAGCGCCGCGCGCAGCGCGTCGTCGTCGTCGGGGTCGGCCACGAGCCCGAGCCCGCTGGCGCCCCGGGCGCCGGCGAGGTCCGCCACGAGCGCGCCCACGTCGCCGATCCCCTCGCTCACGACGAGCCGCAGCCCGCAGGCGAGGTACTCGGCCAGCTTCGTCGGGCTCGCGACCGCGTTCACCGGGTCCCGCCGGCGCAGGAGCACGCCCGCGTCGGCCGCCGCGAGGAGCCCCGGCATGTCCTCGTGCGCCGCGGCGAGGGCGGTCGCCGCCTCGGGGCCGAGCCCGTGCGTCGCGAGCAGGGCCCGCGCGCGCTCGAGGTCGGGCGTGACGAGGAGCAGGTGCGCGTCGGGCCGGAGCGCGCGCGCGAGCGCGCCGAGGTGCGCCACGCGCTCGGGGAGCTGGTACGGGACGAGCGACCCGGCGTAGCAGAGGACCCACCGCCCCTCGAGCCCGAGCTTGGCGCGCCAGCGGGCGCGCGCGTCCGGGTCGAGCCGGAACTTCTCCGGGTCGTGCCCGCACGGGACGACCGTGGCCTTGGCGGCGGCGCCCGGATGCCGCCGGTCGAGCGCGCGCGCGAGCGCCTCCGACACGCAGAGCAGCCGGTCGGCCTCGCGGCAGGCGACGCCCTCGGCGCGGCGGATCCGCACGAGCCCCGGCGCGGTCCGCTCGTCGCGCGCGTCCCCGCGCCCCGCGACGTGGAAGGCGTGCTCGGCCTCGTAGTCGCCGCGCACGTCGTAGACGACGCGCACGCGCTGGGGCGCGCGCCGCCGCACGAAGCAGGCCACGTGCGCCGCCCACAGCCCGCGCGCGTGGACGACGGCCGGCGGCCCCCGGAGCAGGTGGGCCGCGACCTGGAGCGTCGCGAGCGGCGCGCCCAGCCGGTCCTCGAACGGCACGTAGGGCCGGACGACGAGCTCGCCCGGGACGGCCTGACGGAGCCGGCGCAGCCGCGCGCGGCCGGCCCGCGTCCCGAGCGTCCGCGGCAGCACGGGGTCGAGGTTGAGCACGTCGAAGCGCAGGCCGTGGCGGTCGAGGACGCGGAGGAGGTCGCCCACCTGCGCGTCGTAGACCGTGGGCGGGAACCCCTCGGTCCCCAGGAAGACGTAGCGGGCGCTCACGCGCGGGATCTTCCGCCCCGCCGGCCGCGCGGGGCAAGCGTCGGGGCGGCAAGGCCCGGCGACCGCGCCCCGCCGCCCGCCCGCGGTGGCGTGGCAGACTCCGCGCCTGGAGGCGCCATGGTGAGGCTGAAGGACGGGCGCGAGGTCGACCTCGAGCTGTTCAAGTTCGACCGCTGCCCCTTCTGCGTGCGGGTCCTCGTGCGCCTGAAGCAGCTCGGGGTCGAGGGCGTCCGGCTCCGCGACACGATGACGGAGCCCGGGGCCGAGGAGGAGCTCGTCCGGCGCGGCGGCGACGACCAGGTCCCGTGCCTGTTCATCGACGGCGCCCCGATGTACGAGTCGGCGGACATCATCGCCTGGCTCGAGGCGAACGTCGCCTGAGCGACGCGAGAGGCCCGGGCCGGGCTGACGCGAGACGCCCGGTCCGGGCTGACCGACCGAAGGGAGGTTGGCCCGGCCCGGGCCGAGCGCGGAGCGGACGCAGCCCGAGGCCGGAGGGCCGGGCCCGGCGGGGCGACCGCGTCCCGAGCCGCCCGCCGGCGCCTCGGGTTAGCATGACCCCGTGAAGCACGGCCCGTCGCGAGCGAGCGCCCGGGGCAGCCCGGCGCAGGGCGCCCGACCGCCTGCCCCGAGCGCGGGCGAGGAGGGGGGCGCGGGGGCCCCCGGCCCCGAGGGGGCCGACGACGCGCCCGAGGCGGCGGGCGCGCCCGAGCCGACGGCCGCGAGCACGGCCTCGGGGCTGGCCCCCGAGACCGAGGACGCGCTCGTCGCGCTGATCGCGGTGCGCGACGGGCTCGTGACCGAGGCGCAGGTCGAGCGCGCGCGCGCGCGCCAGCAGAAGGGCCCGCCCGGGCGCGCGCTCCTGCGCGCGCTCGTCGAGACCGGCGCGCTGTCCACCGCGGCCCGCGCGGAGCTCGTCGGGCGGCTCGACCCCTACGTGCTCCCGGGCTACCGGATCGACGCGGAGGCCGGGCGCGGCGGCATGGGCGTCGTCTACCGGGCGCACCAGCTCTCCATGGACCGCGCGGTCGCGATCAAGGTCCTCTCGCGGCGCCTGTCGGGCGACGCGGGCTACGTCGAGAAGTTCCTGACCGAGGCGCGCTCGGCCGCGCGGCTGAACCACGAGCACGTCGTCGCGGCGATCGACGCCGGCGCGGCCGCGGGGCTGCACTACTTCGTCATGGAGCTGATCGACGGGCCGTCGACGGCCGACCTGCTCGAGCGCGACGGGCCGCTCCCCTGGCCGCGCGCGTTCGAGGTCGCCGAGCAGGTCGCGCGCGCGCTCGAGCACGCGCACCAGGCAGGGCTCGTCCACCGGGACGTGAAGCCCGAGAACGTGATGATCGCGGCCGACGGGCGGGCCAAGCTGTGCGACCTCGGCCTCGCCAGGCCGACCGCGGTCGCCGGCACGGGCGAGCGCTCGGAGATGACCGAGGGCACGCCCTACTACTGCTCGCCCGAGCAGGCGACCGGCCGCACGGACATCGACGCGCGCAGCGACGTCTACTCGCTCGGGACGACGCTCTACCACCTGCTCGAGGGCGAGCCGCCGTTCGACGGGGAGGACGCGCGCGCGATCCTCGTCAAGCAGGTGCGCGCGCCGTTCCCCGACCTCGACCTCGCGCTGCCCGACGTCCCGGCGCCGCTCCGGGCGCTCCTGGCCGACATGGTGGTCAAGGACCGCGAGGGCCGGCTGCCGAGCGCGCGGGCGTTCCTCGACCGCATGGCGCAGGCCCGCCGCGCGCTCGCGCCGTCGGCCGCCGCAGGCGCGAGCCCGGGCGCCGCCGCCGGCGCG
>JANJTH010000565.1 GCA_024711205.1 Planctomycetota bacterium
CTCCCCGGCGCGCCTCGAGCCCCGCGCGGACGGCGGCGTGCTCGGCCGCCTGCCCGGCGCGGCGCGCCGCCTGATGCGCGAGCGTCCGCTCGAGCGCCTGGCGCCGCTCCGCCAGCCGCTGCTCGAGGAGCGGCTGCGCCAGCCAGGCCACCGCCTGGCCCGCCTCGACGCGGTCGCCCACGGCCAGGTCGAGGCGCGCGAGCACGCCGGCCGCGTGGGCGGCGACGGGGGCCAGCGCGCCCGGCCGGGCCAGGACCGCGCGGCCCTCGGCGTAGAGCGGGATCCGACCGAGCGCCCCCCACGCCAGCGCGGCGACGACGAGCGCCGCCGCCGTGGCGAGGAGCGCCCAGTCGCCGCGGCCGAGGACGACCAGCAGCTCGTCGAGGCGCTCGGGCGACGACAGCCGCTCGAGCGCCTGCTTGCGGAACAGCCCGCCTGGCCGGTCCACTACTCGCCTCGCAGCCTGCCGAGCATCCAGTCGAACCGGGCGCCGGCGAGCTCGAGCTGATCGAGCAGCTCGGGGTCGAGCTCGTCCTCGGCCTCGGCCCGGGCGGCCCCCGACGCCCTCGCGTCGCCGAGCTCGAGCACGGTGCTGCGCAGGCGCGCGGCCAGGAACGTGCCCAGCGCCCGGTAGAAGCGGGCCGCGAACGCGGCGTCCTCCTCGAGCTTCGCGGAGAGCGCGCCGCGCGGGATCCCCAGCACGGTCGCCGCTTCCCCCGCGACGGACACGGTGGCCACCGGCGGCCGCGAGTCGAGGAACGACAGCTCGCCCACGACCTCGCCGCTGCCGAGCCGCGCCAGCTCGCGCCCGCCCGTGCGCGACGACGTCACGGCCAGCTCGCCGTCGAGGACGAGGAACACCTCGTCGATCGGCGTGCCCTCCGTGACCAGCACGGTCCCGCGCGTCAGCCGCCGCCGGCGGCCTGCGGCGGTCAACCAATCGACGTCCTCGTCGGCGAGCCGACCGAGGATGTAGAGCACCTTCCGCATGTCCCCCCCCTGGGCTCGCAGACTCCACCCGGCCGAGGGAGACGACGCCCGCCCCCCGGGTCGGCCCGCCGAGGCCCTGCCCGGACGGATGGCCCGCCAGGGGTTGGCGCCTGGAGGGGCCATGGTCTACCAGGATGGTCGCCCGTTGGCTCGCGCCAAGGCCATGGAGGTCACCCACGTCGAAGCAGCACGTCGGCGGCTTCGAGGCGGCGATCGCCGCCGACCTCGCCCGCACCGAGCAGGCCCGCGAGGTCGTGAGCGCCGCGGGCGCCCCCGAGGCCCTGCTGGCCCTCGCGCATGCCCGCGGCCTCGAGTCCACCCGGGCCGAGACCGACGAGGTCCCGGGCCGAGGGCGAGCTCTCCGGCCTCTCGTCGTCGTCCCCGGGCGCGCCCCGCATACATCCAGGCGGCGCCTTGCGCGCGGGGAACGCCGTGGTCTACCATGCGTCTCCCAGCCGGATCGCGGCTGGTCAACCCGACGAGACGAGAGGCCCTCATGTCGAAGCAGCACGTCGTCGCCTTCCGGGAGCAGGTCGAGGCCGATCCCGCGCTGTCGGAGCAGTTGCGCGATGAGACCGCCCGCCCCTACGCCGCCGGGGGCGGCACCCAGGCGCTGATCCGCATCGCGCGCGAGCGGGGCTTCGAGTTCACGCAGGACGAGCTGGACGAGGTCGTCGCCGAGGGCGAGCTCTCCGAGCTGGAGCTGGACCTCGTGGCCGGCGGCGCCCAGCCGGGGGGGGAGCCGAGCTGAGGAGCGAGCCCAGCGGGCGCACCCGCCTCGAGCCCGGCGCGTCGCGCTGGGCCTCGAGGTGACGCAGGCCGAGGTCGACGAGGTCCTCGCCGAGAGCGAGCTGACGGGGCTGGAGCGCGACCTCGTGGCGGGCGGCGACCCTGGGAGCGGCGCTGGCTCGCATGGAAGCGGCGGGCCTCCGCCGCCCCGAAGCGCGCCCTCGGTTCGCGCCGCGTGACCCGCGGCGCCTTGAGCCGACCGCCCCGCGGTCGGCCTGGAGCCGGGCCGCGCGCCTGCTCCGCATGAGCTGAGGCGCGGGGGGCTGCTGCCATCGTACGCACGCGCACCTTCCGCCAGGCCCAGACGACCGAGTGCCCGATCGCGGCGCTCGGCATGATCCTGGAGTTCCACGGGCGCTACGTCCCGCTCGAGGAGCTGCGCGCGCGCGCGGGGATCTCTCGCGACTGCGCCAGCGCGGGCGACCTCCTGCGCGTGGGTCGCGAGCTGGGCCTCGCCGGGCGCGCGCTGCGGGCCGAGCTCGCGGACCTCCCGCGCCTCGGCTTCCCGCTGATCGCGCACGTGCGGTTCATCCACTTCGTGGTCGTCGAGGACGTCCGCGACGGGCTCGTCCACCAGAACGACCCGGCGGCCGGGCGCCACGCCCGGCCGATCGAGGAGTTCGACCAGGTCTTCACGGGCGTGGTGCTCACGTTCACGCCGACGGCCGAGTTCGTGCCGGGCGGCGCCCGGCCGCCGCTCTTGCCCGGGATCGGGCGCGCGCTGCGCCCCGCCGCGGGGCTGGCGCTCGCGGCCGCCGCCTGCGCCGCGCTGCAGGCCGCCCCTG
>JANJTH010000585.1 GCA_024711205.1 Planctomycetota bacterium
CGCCCGCCGCGAGGCGCGCGTCGACCGCCGCGGCCGCCGCCTCGAGGGCGCGCGCGACCTCGGCCGCCGCCGCGCCGCAGGCCGCGTCCTCGCGCAGGGCCTGGAAGCCGGCCCAGCCGACGAGCGCCCGGCTCACGGGCTCGAGCCCGCCCGCGATGGCCGCCAGATCGTCCGCCGGCCCCCGGTCGGTCGCGAGCCAGCGCGCGAGCGCGCCCCGGGCCGCGTGGAGCTCGTCGTGGGGCGAGAGCCGGGCGTCGGCGTCGAAGGCGCGCACGAGGCCGACGATCCCGCACATGGGGCCCTCCTGCGCCCGGCCTGCTCGGGGCTCGGGCGCGCGGCGCCACTCTATCGCGGCCCCGGGTCGTCCGCGCACCTCGCACCTGCTCTCTTCCCGTTCCCGTTCCCGTTCCCGTTCCCGTTCCCGCGGACTCGCAGTCCCCTCGCACCTCCTCCCTTGCCCTTGCCCTTGCCCTTGCCCTTGCCCTCCCTCTTCCTCCTCTCCTCCCTCCCTCTTCCTCTTCTCCTCCCTCCCTCTCCCTCGTCTCCTCCCCCTCCCCCTCGCGCCCCCCGCATAGAATCCCGCCCTGCGGCGCCACGCGCCCCGGGACCGCCGTGCACCGTCGCCGCCTGCTCGTGCTCTTCACGTTCCTGGGCGCGGCGCTCCTGTTCGGGGTCGAGCCGCTCGTCGGCCGCCTGCTCCTCCCCGTGTGCGGCGGCGGGTTCCACGTGTGGACGACGGCGCTCATGGTGTTCCAGGGCGCGCTGTTCCTGGGCTACCTCTACTGCCACCTGCTCGCCCCGCGCCTCGGCCGCGGGCACGTCGTCGTCGCCGCGGCCGCGCTCCTGTTCCTCCCGCTCGCCGTGCAGCCCGGCGGCGTCGAGGGGCTCGCCGTGCGCGCGCTCGGCGCCCTCGGGCTCGGCCTCGCGGCCCCCGACCCGGACGCGCCGATCGGCTCGATCGTCCGCGCGATGGCGGTCGGCGTCGTGGTCCCCTTCGCGCTCCTCGCGACGACGGGCGTCCTCGCGCAGGCCTGGCTCGCGCGCTCCGACCTGCCCGGCCGCGACGAGCCCTACCCGCTCTACGCCGCCTCGAACCTCGGCTCGCTCGCGGCGCTCCTCGCCTACCCGCTCCTCGCCGAGCCGCTCCTCCCGCTCGGCGCGCAGCGCGTGCTGTGGAGCCTCGGCGTCGTCGCCTGGTTCGTCCTGGCCTGGCGGCTCTGCCCGCCCGGGCCGGCGCCCGCGGGCGACGAGGCACCCACGCCCGGGCCGCTCGACCGCGGGGCGGCCCCCGACGTGGCGCCCGCCGCCGGGTCGGCGCCCGCCGACGCCGCGCCGGCCGGGGCCCCCGCGGTCGTCGCGGCCCCCGCAGGGGCGGCCCCTCCCGGGGCGGCGCCCGCCGGCGGCCGGGGCGTCGCGCTCCCCGACCGCGCCGCGGTGGGTCCGGGCCGCGTGCTCGCCTGGGCCCTCCTCGCGGCCGCGCCGTCGGCGTTCCTGCTCGCCGTGACGAACGTGATCGCGCTCGACGTGGGCTCGGCCCCGTTCGTGTGGGTCCTCCCGCTCGCGCTCTACCTGCTCTCGTTCGTGCTCGCGTTCCAGGACCCGCCCCGGGAGCCCGGCGTCCTGCGCCGGTTCTGGCCCGAGGTCTCGCTCGTGGGCCTGCTCTACCTCGCGACCGGCGAGTCCATGTCCGCCTTCGTCGGCGCCGTGCACCTGGGGGTGCTGTTCGTCGCGTGCCTCGTCGCGCACGCGGCGCTCTTCCGGCTCCGCCCGCCGCCCGCCCGGCTCACGGGCTTCTACCTGACCGTCGCCGCGGGCGGCTGGGCCGGCGGCGTCCTCGTGAGCGTCGTCGCCCCCTACGCGACGACCCGCCTCGTCGAGTACCCGGCCGCGCTCGCCGCGCTCGCGCTCACGCTCCTCGTCGCGCGCCGCCGGGCGCTCGGGCCCTGGGTCCGGCGCGAGCCGTGGTGGACGCTGCTCGGGTCCGGCGTCGTCGTCGCGCTCGTCGCGCTGCGCCTCGCCCAGCACCACGCGGCGCCGGACGCGACGCGGACCCTGCACGTGCACCGCAACCCCTACGGTGTGTATCGCATCGACGAGCGCGCGCTCACGACGGCCGGCGGCCCGGTCGTCGTCCGGCGGGTCGTGCACGGGACGACCCTCCACGGCAAGGAGGCCGCCGCGGCGCACCCCGGCGTCCCGATCGGCTACTACCACGCCCGCTCGCCGCTCGGCGAGGCGCTCGCCACGCTGCCGCCGCCCCGGCGCGCGGCGCTCGTCGGCCTCGGCGCCGGCGCCACGGTCGCCCACTTCGGCGCGGGCGAGGACGTCGCCGTCTACGAGCTCGACCCCGACGTCGTGGCGCTCGCGCGCGCATGGTTCGGCTACCTGCCGCGGGCCCGGGCGACCGTCCGCGTCGTCCCCGGCGACGCGCGCCTCGCGCTCGCGCGCGACCCGCGCTGCCCCGACGGCGAGCTCCACGTGCTCGTCGTCGACGCGTTCTCGAGCGACGCGATCCCCGTCCACCTGCTCACGACCGAGGCCCTCGCGCTGTGGGCCAGCAAGCTCGCGCCGGGGGGCCTCCTGCTCCTCCACGTCTCGAGCAACTACTACGACCTGCGCCCGGTCGTCGCGGCGGGCGCGGCGCGGGTCGGCCTCGCCGGCGCATGGCGGACGCGCGCGCAGGAGCTCGCCCCGCTCGAGGACCCGTCGGACTGGATCGCGCTCGCCCGCGAGCCCGCGGCCCTCGCGCCGCTCCGCGCGCAGGGCTGGTCACCCCTCGACGCGGCGCACCTCGGCGCGACCGCCGCCGCCTGGACCGACGACTACGCGAACGTGCTCGCGCCGCTGTGGATCCGCTGGCAAGAGCGCCGGCGCGCCGCGCAGGCGGAGGCCGAGGACGCGGGGCGCGGTCGCTGAAGGCGTCCACCGGCGCGGCCGCGCGCGCCCGGCGCCCCCACCTGCGCCGTGGGCCGCGACGCCGGCGACGTCCTCAGCGCCCGCCCGCCGCCCGGGCCTCCGCGATCGCCGCCTCGAGGCGCTGCTTCTCCGCCTGGAGCCGCGCCCGCTCCGCGCGGACCCCGGCGATCTCGCGCAGGAGCGCGGCCTGCTCGGGCGTCGCGAGGACGGCGCCCGGGGGGACGACGGGCGCCGCGCCCCCCGCCGTCGCGACCGCCGGGGACGGCGCGGACGCGGGC
>JANJTH010000577.1 GCA_024711205.1 Planctomycetota bacterium
CGGTCCGCCGACGTCCGGGCCGGGGGGGCGCCGGTACGGGGTGTGCCGGTGCGCGGGCCCCCGGCCCCGGCGGGTTGGGGGCAAGGGCGCGCGCGGGGGTGGTGTTGCGGTGGGGGGGGGGGGGTGGGCGGGGGGGAGGAAGAGGATGACGGGGAACACGGACGCGGGTGGGCATGGGCACGGGCAAGGCCAAGGGAAGGGGACGAGACCTGGGGGGGCGTGGGGTTGCTGGGGAGACCAACGACTCGGGCCTGGACCAACGTCGGAGGCTGCATGCTGAAGGACCTGGGGGTGTTCGGTCTCGGCCGGGTCGAGACCCCGATCCTGGCCGGGCTCGTGCTCGGCGATCCGATCCTGCTCGTGGGCAGCCACGGCACCGCGAAGACCACCCTGTGCCGGCGCCTGGCCGAGGCGCTCGAGCTCCGGTTCTGGGCCTACCCCGCGAACCTGGCCAGCTTCGACGACGTGCTCGGGTTCCCCTCGCCCGCGGCGCTCTCCGAGGGCCGCGTCGAGTATGCGTCGACGCCCGTGTCGATCTGGGACAAGGAGGCCGTCCTCGTCGACGAGCTGTCGCGCGCGGCGCCGGGGCTCCAGGGCAAGTGGTTCGAGGTCCTGCGCGCGCGGACGCTCCTCGGCAAGCCGCTCGAGCGGCTCGCGCAGGTGTTCGCGGCCATGAACCCGCCCACCTACCTGGGCGCGCAGCCGCTCGACGAGGCGCTGATCGGGCGCTTCCCGATCGTGGTCGAGCTGCCGGCCTTCTCGCTGCTCCCCCGCGACGTGCGCGAGCGGATCGCGGGGGCCGACGGCGAGGACGACGCGCGCGCCGTGGCCACGGGCCCTCGCGGGGTCGGCCCGCGGGCGGGCGCGCGGCTCCGCCGCACGATCGAGCGCGCCCGCGCGCTCCTCCGCGCGGGCGACCCGCGGCGCCGCCGCGACGCGACCCGCTTCGCGCTCGGCGTGGCGGAGTTCCTCGAGCGCGTCGAGCGCCCGCTCGACGGCCGCCGCGTGGGCATGCTCCGGCGCGTCGTCGAAGCCGCGCGCGCGGTCCACGAGGTGACGGAGCGCGACGCCCACCCCTTCGTCGAGAACCCGCTCCTCCTCGGGCAGGTCCTCGCCGGGGCGCTCCCCTTCCCCGCGAGCACCGAGCCGCTCCCCGAGCACCTGCTGCACGGGGCGCTCGACGCGGGCCTCGCGGCTGCGAAGCCCGGGGGCGCTCGGCGCCGCGGGCGCCGCCCCCGCGACACGAGCCCGGGCGGGCGCGTGGACCTCCTGCTCGCGCGCGGGGCGCGCCTGGGCGACGACGAGCGGCGCGAGGCGATCACGGCCTTGATCACGGCGGTCGAGGCCGGAGGGGACGGGGGGACCGGGGAGGACACGGCGCGCGGCGAGCGCGCCGCCGCGTGGACGGCGCTCGGGCGGCTCGCCGCCGCCGTGTCCGACGGGCGGCTCCGCCTGCCCCACGACGACGCGTCGCGCGTCCTCGAGGCGCACCGGCGCGCCGAGGTCCTCGGCCCGGCCGGGCTCGGCCATGTCGTCACGGCGCTCCACCGGCTGCACGCGCAGCACGGCGTCACGCTGCCGCGGGCGCTCCACGCCCTGCGGCAGGCGCGGGCGCTGTGCGACCGCGAGAACGACGGCGCGGCCCACACGGACCCGCTCGTGACCGAGGCGCTCGAGCGGCTGCGTCAGGGCGCCGCGAGGAGGACGACGTGAAGCTGGGCGGCTACGTGGAGCGCGGGCGCGCGGGCGGGGTCCGCGTGCTCGAGCGGCAGGTCCTCGAGGTCGCGCTCGAGGACGTGCTCGCGCGGGGGCTCGGGTCGATCGACCCGCTCCTGCCCCGGGGGGCGGCCGCGCTCGCCCCGCTCCGGGACGAGGAGGCCCGGGTCGGCGGGTGGAACCACCCCGCGCCGCTGCGCTGGCGCGACGCGACCGGCGCGCTCCACGAGCACGAGGGGCTCCTCCTCTACGAGGCCGTGGGCGACTGCCTCGCCTTCCTGCTCGAGCGCACGGAGCCGACGGGCGACGACCCGTTCTCGCGCCTGCTCACGAGCGTCCGCGCCGACCCCGGGGCGCGGCTCGAGCTCGAGAGCCTCGTGATCCACGGCCAGCCCCTGTCGCAGCCCTGGCGGCGGCGCCAGTTCGTCGAGGCCGAAGCGGGGACCGTGCGCGTGCCCTGCGTGGCGAACCACGAGCTCCGCGACTGGCTGCTCGAGGCGCCGCTGCGGGCCGCGCGAGGCCGGACCGCGTCGGCCGCACGGGGGCAGATCGGGCTCGCGCCGAACGCGGAGCGCTACCAGCGCGGGCCGATCCTGCACCTGGTCGAGGAGCTCGACGTGGGCGGGCGCGCGGTCCCGGTCGGCACGTCCGTGCTCGCGATCCCCGAGCCCGGGTGCGGCGGGTCGGTCCAGGACGGACCCGCGCTCGTGGTCGAGCGCGGCCGGCTCCGGGCGATCGCGCGGCTCGGCGACCTCGAGCGCTCGCTGCGGCGGCGGCTCGACGCGCGGGGCCGCGTGTTCCGCTCGCCGCGCTGCGACGTCCTGCCCGCGCGCCTGGCGGCCCGGGCGCTCGTGCGCCTGCCGGCGCCCGCCGAGCTCGAGGGCGTGGCGCCCCCGCGCCGCGCGCCCGGCCGCCGCTCCCCGCTCGCGCGCCCGGCGCGCGTCCTCGACAGCCGCGACCCGATCGCGCTGACCGGGCGCGAGCCGGTCCTCGACGACCCGCGGCTCGCGGCCTGGCTGCTCGCGTCGACGAGCCGCGGGGTCTACGTCCCCGACGGCGGCGCGCCCGACGCGCTCGCGCTCGCGCTCGCGGAGCTCCCCCCCGAGCCGAGCTGGGCCGTGCTGTGCGACGTGGCCGCATGAGCCGCACGGCCGGGCGCGCGCCCCGACCCCGCGCAGGGCCGACCGCCCGGACCGGCGATGCGGGCCCGGCGGCCGGCGCGCCCGGGCCGCCGCTCGAGCAGCGGGTGCGGGCCGCGCTGCGCGTCGTGCGGGAGCACGACCACGCGCTCGGGCTGCGGCTGCTCGAGGCGACGGCCACCCTCCCGATCGTCGGGCGGCAGGGCGTCGAGACGGCCCGGATCGTCCGGCAGGGGCGCCGGCACCGGGTCGAGCTCGAGCCGGCCTTCGTCGCGGGCCTCTCCGACGCGGAGCTGGGCGTCGTCCTCGCGCACGAGGCCCAGCACAGGACCGACGGCGACCTCGTGCGCCTCGTGGCCGGCCCGCGGGCGTCCAGGCAGGAGCGGGCGCGCCAGGCCTTCCTCGAGAACGTGGCCGCGGACTGCCGGATCAACGGCCGCCTGCACCTCGTGCACCGGCTCCCCGGCGCGGCGCCGCTCCTCGCGCGCCTCTACGCGCCCGACCACCCGCTCGGCGCCCTGCTCCTCCCGCCCGACCTGCTCCTCGCGAGCGCGCGCGGGCCAGGGGCCGAGCCCCGGGGCCGCCGCGAGCGCCGCCCCCTCGACCGGCACGCGCTCGCCCAGGACGCGCAGGGCGCCTGCGCGCGCGACCTCGCGCGGGCGTTCGTCGCGGCCGGGCACGCCGAGGAGGCGGCGCCGGCGCTGGCGCGCTGGCACCTCGACGCCTGGCTCGGGCGCGCCACGCTGCCCGCCCTGGTCGACCGGCTCGACGCGCTGCTCGCCCCCGGCGCCGAGGGCCTCGCGGCCGAGCTCGTCCTGCTCGGCGACCACGGCTGCGAGGGCGATCACGCCGACGGCGAGGCTGGGCAGGGCGGCGAGCTCGAGGCCCGCGACGTGCGTCCCGTCGCGCCCCGGACGCGGGGGCTGGCGAACGTCCGGCAGGCGCTCCTCCGCGCGCTCACGGCGACCGACCGGGTCTCCGCGCGCTCGGAGGCCCGCGGGCCCGTCCCGGCCTGGGGCCGCCGCGAGGCCTTCCTGTGGGCCGCGGGCGCGACGCCGGTCCTGTTCCCGGTGACGGAGGACGTGCCCGAGGAGGGCCGAGCCCGCGTCTACGTCGACGTCTCGGGCAGCACGAGCGACGTGCAGCCCCTGCTCGCGGGGCTCCTCCTGTCGCTCGGGGCGCTCGTCCGCTGGCCGGCGCACCTGTTCTCGACGGAGGTCGTCGACGCCGGCGAGGCCACGCTCCGCCGCGGCCGCCTCGACTCGACGGGCGGGACCGACTTCGACTGCGTGCTCACGCACGCCCTGGCGGCCCGCGCCCGCCGGATCCTCGTCGTCACCGACGGCCTCGCGCCGCTCGACGACGACCTGGCCGAGCGCGCCCGGCGCGCTCGGCTCGAGGTGTTCCTCCTGATCGTCGGGAACGACCACGAGCTCTGCCCGCTGCGCCCGCTCGCGCGCGGGACGTGGACCTGGCAGCCCTGATCGGCCCTCACGCGCCGGTCGGGTCAGGGCAACCGTTCAGGTGGTCAGGAGCCTCGAATCCGGCGCCTCTTCCCGTTCCCGTTCCCGTTCCCGTTCCCGTTCCCGCGGTCGTGCAGGGACACTGCCTTCATTGTGCGGCCAGCATGCTGGCGATTGGCCTTCTCCACCCCAGAACGGTTCCATGGCAGGTTCACGCGTCACTCAGGGCCAGCGGGCGCGCAGCGCGGCGAGCTCGGGGGCGGCGCGCAGGAGCGTCTCGAGCGCCGACCGCGCGCCGACGTGGCCGGCCTGCTCGGCGCGGCGCAGGAGCAGGGCCGCCTCGCCGAGGTCGGCCGGGGCGCCGTGGCCGGCCGCGAGGAGGATCGCGAGGTTCGTGAGCGCGTCGAGGTCGCCCGCGGCGGCCGCGGCGCGGAGCAGGGCCACGGCCTCGAACGGATCGGCCGCCCCGCCCTCGCCGCGCACGCGGGCGAGCGCGAGGCCGACGAGCGCGCGGGCCTCGCCGCGGGCGGCGCGG
>JANJTH010000598.1 GCA_024711205.1 Planctomycetota bacterium
GCGGGCCGGGCCGCGCGCGCGGCCGGCGCCGCGGTCCGCGCGGGGCCTCGGCGGGGTGGACCCGTCAGGCCCCGAAGCCCGCGGCGTCCGCGCGCGCGTCGAAGAACTTGAAGAACGGGAGGAGCCCGAGCATCTCGAACACGAGCTTGACGCGCGGCGTGACGCGGACGAGCGCGATCCCGCCGCCCCGCTCGCGCACGGACTCGGCGAACTTGACGAGCACAGCCAGCGCCGTCGAGTTCACGTAACGCGTCTCGTGGAGGTCGAGGACGAGGCGGTCGACGCCCTGGGCCTTCAGCTCGTCGAGCCGCCCCCGGAGCAGCCCCACCGTGTCCAGGTCGATCTCGCCCACGAGCGCCAGCTCGGCGCGGTTGCCCTGGCGGGCCAGCTCGTCGATCGTCAAGGTCGCCACGCGTCGCGGTCCTCCCGCGCGGGCTCGCCCCGCGCCTGCGCTCTCGCGGGGCCCGCCCCGCGCCCGGGCCCGCGCGGGGCCCGCCCCGCGCCGCCCGTCCAGTCCTCTCCGGTCACCCGGTCGCCGGGTCGCCCCCGACCAGCGCCGCGAGCTGCTCCGTCACCTGCGCGACGAGCCCGCGCGCCTCGTGGACCCTGGGGCCCGAGGCCGAGCGCCGCGTGTACTCCTCGAGCGCCGCGCGGGCCTCGAGGAGCGCCTGCCGCCCCCGCGCCTCGTCGCCCGCCTCGAGCGCGGCCGCGGCGGCGCGCCGGAGCGCCAGCCCGAGGTTGTACCAGGTCGTGGTCCACTCCTCGGTCCGCCGCTCGGGGTGGCGCTCGTTGAGCTCGATCGCGGCCCGGTACTCGGCGACGGCCTCGGCGTGCCGCCCGACCAGGCTCAGGACGACGCCCAGGTCGTTGTGGAGGACCGGCCGGTCGGGGTCGACCTTGAGCGCGCGCTGGAGCGCCTTGATCGCGCGCGGGTAGTGCTTCTTGCCCAGCTCCTCGCGCGCCTCGAGCTCGTGGCGCTCGCACTCGCGCTCGAGCTCGCGCCGGCGCGCGCGCGCCTCCCGCTCGCGCCCCTCGGCCTCGAGCTTGCGCGCGAGCCGCGGCGGCAGCCCGACGATCGTCGCCAGGTCCTGGAGCTTCCCGAGCGAGAGCGAGCGGGCCAGCCGCACGTGCAGGAGCTGCAGGCGGTCGGACAGCTCGGCCGCGGCCTCCCCCGGGATCGAGGCGCCCTCGCGCGTGGGCAGGAGGTCCGTGAGCGCCTCGACCCGCTCGAGCTCCTCGTAGACCTCGTCGGTCAGGAACGCGAGCGCCGAGCGCAGGCGGCGCCGCACGTCGGCCAGCAGGTAGCGCGCGCGCACCCCGTCGTCGTCGTCGAGCGCGTCGTGGAGCTCCATGAGCAGCCCGGCCACGTGGCCGTAGACCTCGCAGCGTCGCTCCACGAGGAGGCGGCTGACGTGCTCGGGCGGTTCGTTGCGGTCGAACACGGGACCCTCGAAGGGCGGGGGCCGCGATGCGGATGCGCGCGCCCGGCCGTTCACCGCCACGCGGACGATAGCCCCGCGCGCGGCCGCGGTCAAGGCGGCCTACGACGGAAGTCCCGGCGGTACCGGCGATTTCGGCGACGGCGCGGCCGCCGGCCGTCGATGCAGGGCGTAGAGGACGGCGCCGACGGCGGCGAGCGCGAAGAACTGGAGCCGGAACAGGAGCATGATCGCGACGCCCTGGGCCTCGAGCCCCCCCGACCACGCGAACAGCCGGCCCAGGACCTGCTCGCCCACGCCGATCCCGCCCGGGGTGATCGGGATCGCGTTCGAGAACAGCGCGACCGGGACGACGACGCCGTACTGCCCGGGCCCGAGCGACGCCTCGCCCACGGCCTGCCCGAGGAGGTAGGCCACGAACACGGCCGAGCCGTGCGCGACGAACGAGATCGTGAACGCGAGGAGCACGACGCGCGGGCGGCGCCCGAGCCGGAGCAGCGCGTGGTAGCCGCGCCGGGCGCTCTGCGCGAACGGGAGCCGCGCGCGCAGGCCGTCGGCGAGCGGCGTGCGGCGCCCCACCCCGAGCGCCAGCGCCGCGCCGCCGCCCGCCATGACGGCGAGGAGCGCGAGCATGGTGACGAACGTGCGGCGCAGCTCGGGGCGCGCGAGCACCTGCTCGAGGCTCGCGAGCGTCGCGAGCGTCGAGAGCGCGACGAGCGCCGCGAGCCCGATCACGCGGTCCGCGAGCACCGTGGTCCAGGCCTCCTCGCGCCGGGCCGGGACCTCCGCGCCGACGTAGTACATCTTCACGGCGTCGCCCGAGACCGCGCCCGGGAACACCATGTTCCAGAAGTGCCCGATCCAGGTCAGGCGGACCGCGAGCGAGAGGGGCAGGTCGATCCCCTCCCCGCGGAGCAGGAGCTGCCAGCGGACCGCGCTCGCGGTCAGGTTGACGGCGCCCAGCCCGAGCGCGGCGCACAGGAGGTCCCAGCGCCCGAGCGCGCCGCGCAGCGCGCCCAGGTCGAGCGCGCCCCGGCGCCACAGCCACGCGAAGAGCGCGGCCGCCAGCCCGAGCTTGAGCGGGAGCAGCAGGCGCGAGGCGAGCCCCCGGCGCGGCGCGGCGGCCGGGTCGGCGCCCTCCGCCCCATGGGCCGCCCCGCCTGGCTCCGGCCCGGGCGCCGGGTCGGCTCCCCCTCGCTCCCCGACGACGCCCTCGCTCACCCGGCCCCCCGCAGCGCGAGGCGCGAGGCTACCACCGGGGCTCGCCCGGGGTCAGGGCAGGCTCCGCAGCCAGTCGGCCCAGGCGGCCGGGTCGGCGCCCAGGTCCGCCCCGTGGAGGGTCCGGAGCGAGCGGCGCGCGACGTGCCGCACGTCGGCCTGGTCGTCGCGGAGGGCCGCCACGAGCGCCTCGGCCGTCGGGCGCGCGTCGCCCGGGCTGCCCGCGAGCTCGCGGGCGGCGGCGATCCGCGCGCTCCGGTCGGGGTCGTCGCGGAGCGCCGCGCGGAGCGCCTCGGGCGCCTCGGCCGCGCGGAGGGCCCCGAGCGCGGC
>JANJTH010000626.1 GCA_024711205.1 Planctomycetota bacterium
CCCCCCCGCCCCCCCCCCGCCGCCCCCGCCGCCGCGGGGCGGGGCCGTGCCGCCCCCCCCCCCCCGGCCGCCGCCGGCGCCCGTGCCTCCCCCGGTGGGTTGGGGGGGGGGGGGGGCGCCCGCCCCCCCCCCCCACCCCTCAAAACAGATGGGGATGGGGCCGCGGGGCGGGCGGGCGGGGGCGCCAGGCCCCTCGGGATGGTGCTGGGCGTCGTGCGGGGTGGTGCCGGGGCGGAGGTGTTGGCGTGAAGGGGATCATCCTGGCCGGGGGCGCGGGCACGCGCCTGCATCCGCTCACGCTGGCCGTGAGCAAGCAGCTCATGCCGATCTACGACAAGCCGATGATCTACTACCCGCTGTCGGTGCTGATGCTGGCGGGGATCCGCGAGGTGCTCGTCATCTCGACGCCGGAGGACCTGCCGCGCTTCCGCGCGCTGCTCGGGTCGGGCGAGCGGTGGGGGCTCCGGTTCGAGTACGTCGAGCAGCCGCGGCCCGACGGGCTCGCGCAGGCGTTCGTGCTCGGCGCCGACTTCGTCGCGGGCGGGCCGTCGTGCCTGATCCTCGGCGACAACGTGTTCTACGGGCACGGGCTGGGGCGGCTGCTCCGCGAGGCGGCGGGCCTGCGCGAGGGCGCGCTCGTGTTCGCCTACCCCGTGCGCGACCCGGAGCGCTACGGGGTCGTCGAGTTCGACGCGGCTGGCAAGGTGCTGTCGCTCGAGGAGAAGCCGGCCCGACCGCGCTCGCGGTTCGCGGTCCCGGGGCTCTACTTCTACGACGAGGAGGTCGTCGCGATCGCGCGCGCGCTCCGGCCCTCGGCCCGCGGCGAGTACGAGATCACGGACGTGAACCGCGAGTACCTGGCGCGGGGCGAGCTCCGCGTGCTCGAGCTCGGCCGCGGCACGGCGTGGCTCGACACGGGGACGCACGAGAGCCTGCTCGAGGCCTCGTCGTTCATCGGCGCGATCCAGAACCGCCAGGGCCTGCTCGTGTCGTGCCCCGAGGAGATCGCCTTCCGCCAGGGCTGGATCGACGCGGCCCAGCTCCGCGCCCTCGCGGCGCCCATGGCGAAGAACGAGTACGGCCGCTACCTCCTCGCGCTGGCGGAGTCCGGCCCGAAGGCGGGCTGATCGAGGGGACCGGGGCCGCCCCGCGCCTCCACGAGGAGGCGCCGCAGCGCGTCCGCGTCGCAGGGCCAGCGCGCGATCCGGCACCCGAGGGCGCGCAGCTCGAGCTCGAGGGCCGGCGGGGTCGCTCCGTCGAGGAGCGCCAGGCACGCGCGGGCGAGCGGGCGCGGCGCGGCGCGCAGGGCCGCCGCGCAGGCGGGCCCGCGGACGTGGAGCACGAGGACCGCGACGGGTGCGCCCCGGGACAGGGCCACGACGGCGGCGCCGAGGGAGGTCCACTGCGCGGCGCTGAGCCGCAGGTCGACGGCGGCCGAGAGGACCGCGAGCGCGTGCGGCGCGCTCGAGGCGACGAGCGCGACGTCGGGCGGGACGCCCTCGGGCACGTCGAGCCGGAGCATGGTCGTCACGCGTCGTCCTCCGCGCGGCGGTACCAGAAGGTCTTGCCGACGCGCACCGAGACGAGCCAGGGGCGAGCCGCCGCAAGCCGCCCGCTGGCCGCGTCGCGGCGGATGAGGGGGTCCAGCACGGACTCGGCGCCGCCGAGGAGCAGCCACCCGCCCGGGCGGAGGGCGGCCCGGATGCGGGCGAGCAGGGCCGCCCGCTCGGCGGCGCCGAGGTAGATCATCACGTTGCGGAGCAGGATGACGTCCTGCTGCCCGCGGGGGGGGAGCGGGTCGATCAGGTTGATCCGCTCGAAGCGCACGAGGTCGCGCACCGACGCGCGCAGCCGCCAGGCGTCGGGCCCCTCCTGCTCGAAGTGCTGGAGGAGGTGGCGGGCCGAGAGGCCGCGGTTCACCTCGAACCGGCTGTAGCGCGCGGCGCGGGCCCGGGAGAGCGCCGCCTCCGAGACGTCGGAGGCGAGCAGCGCAGCCCGTGCGGGGGCGCCGTCGCCCAGGAGCTCGTGGAGCAGCATCGCGATGCTGTAGGGCTCCTGCCCGGTGGCGCAGGCGGCGCTCCAGATCCGGGCCGGGCCCCGGGCCTCGCGCAGGACCGCCGGCAGCACCTCCCGCCGCAGGGCCTCGAACGGCTCCCAGTCGCGGAAGAACGCGGACTCGTGGTTCAGGAGCGCCTCGACGACCGCGTCCTCGACCGCCGGCTCGAGCCTCGCGCGGGCGGGGAGCGCGGGCGCCGCCAGCCCGAGCCGTGAGGCGAGCACCCCGAGCCGCACGCCGACCACGTAGCTCCGCTCGGGCCCGAGGTCGATCCCCGTCCGGCGGCGCAGGAGCGCGCGCGCCCACTCGACCGCCGCGTGGTCTACGCCCGTCGGGGTCGCCGCGTCGTCCGGGGCGCACATCAGCGCCTCGCCGCCGCGAGGCGCGCCCGGGTCGCGACCGCCGCCGCGAGGCCCTCGGGCGGGAGGGCCGCCTCGGCGAGCCCCGCGCGCCAGACGACCCCCGGCATGCCCCACACGACGGACGACGCCTCGTCCTGCACGAGCACGCGCCCTCCGCGGGCCCGGAGCGCCGCGCAGCCGGCGAGCCCATCGCGGCCCATGCCCGTGCAGATGACCGCCAGGGCGCCGGCGCCCCAGACCTCGGCGGCGGCGCGGAGCAGCACGTCGACCGCGGGGCGGCAGCCGTGCTCGGGCGGGCCCTCGGTCAGGCGCAGGCGCGGCCCGTCCGCGGCTGCCTTGACCGCGAGGTGCTGCCCGCCGGGGGCGATCCAGACCCGGCCGGACCCGACGGGCGCGCCGTCGACGGCCTCGGCGACGGGCACGCGGGCGCGCCCGTCGAGCCGCCGCGCGAGCTGCGCGGTGAAGAGCGCCGGCATGTGCTGGACGACGAGCACGGGCGCGTCGAGGTCCGGAGGCAGCGCGCGGATGAGCGCGTCGACGACGGTGGGGCCGCCGGTCGACGCGCCGATGATGATCGCCGCGGCCGGGCCGTCGGGCGGCCCGCCTCCTTCGGGCGCCTCGCCCGGCGGGGCCTCCGGACGGCGGACGGGGGCGCTGGCCGGGGCGGCGCGGGCCACGCCTCCGAGCAGGCGGAGCTTGGGGACGAGCTCCTCCGCGAGCCGGCGCAGCGCATCGTCCGGCCCGCGCGCCCCCGCCGGCTTCGTGACCCAGTCGCTCGCGCCGGCGGCGAGCGCGTCGAGCGTCGCGACCGCGCCCCGCTCGGTCAGCGCCGAGAGCATCACGACCCGGACCCCGGGATGCCGGGCGCGGATCGCAGCCAGCGTCTCGAGCCCGTCGAGCCCGGGCATGTCGAGGTCCAGGGTCACGAGGTCCACGCGCCCCGCGGCGAGCCGCTCCAGCGCGATCCGGCCCGTCGCCGCGACCCCCGCCAGCTCGAGGTCGGGCGCGCCCTCGAGCGCGGCCGCGACGAAGCGCCGGAACACGATCGAGTCGTCGACGACGAGCACGCGCGGGCGCGCTGGGCCCGCGCCTGGCGCCCGGGGCGGCTCCCGCGCGTCCACCCTCAACCCGCCGACTCGAGCCCGAGGATCTGCAGCTTGTCGACGATCGCGTCGCGGGTGAAGGGCTTCATCACGTACTCGTCCGCGCCCGCCTCGAGCGTCCGCGCGACGTGCGACAGGTCGGTCTCGCTCGTGACCATCATCACCTTGACCTCGGCGTTGCGCGCGTCGCCGCGGAGCGCGCGGACGAACCCGAGCCCGTCGAGCTCGGGCATGTTCAGGTCGACGAGCACGACCTCGACGTCGCGCTTCACCTCGAGGAGCGCGAGGGCCTCGCGCCCGTTCGCGGCCTCGTAGGCCTCGAAGCCCACGGTCTGGAGGATCGCGCTCATGATCCGCCGCATGGACCGCGAGTCGTCGATCACGAGCGCGGCCCGGCGCCGCCCGGCCGAGGGCCTCCCGACGTGGCGCCGGACCTGCTCGACGAGCCCCGGGCCGTCGAGCGGGGACCGCTTGTGGATCCAGCCCGAGGCGCCGTGCTGCTCGGCGAGCGCCTGCAGGCGGCCCTCATCGAGCGACGAGAAGAGGACGATCTTCACGTGCGCGTGGCAGCCGACCCGGCGCAGCGCGCGGAGCACGTCCGTGCCGGACAGCGCGGGCATCTCGACGTCGAGGAGCACGATGTCCGGCCGGACCCGCCCCATCTCGATCGCCGTCGTCATCGGGTTGAGGGCCGTCGTCACCTCGAAGCCGGCCGCGCCGAGGGCCTCCTTCGTGAGCCGCAGCACGGTCGCGCTGTCGTCGATCACCAGCACCCGCGGGGCGCCCCCCGCTCGCTCGCGCGCCTCGGTCACTCGACCCTCCCCCCGGGCGCCGCCGCCCGGCGCCCTCCGCCGCCCGGTCCGCTCACCCGCCGAGGCGCTGCGCGAGGCCGCGCAGCCCCTCGGACATGGCCGCGACCTCGTCGACCGCCCGCTGCGTGTCCAGGACGCCGCGCGACGTGCCGGCCGCGGCCTCGGCCACGCCCGCGATGTTCCGGGCGATCTCGCTCGTGGCCTTGGCGGCCTCCGCCACGTTGCGGGCGACCTCGTTGCTCGTCGCGCTCTGCTGCTCGACCGCGCTCGCGATCGTGGCCTGGAGCTCGTTGATCCGCCCGACCGTCGTCGCGATCGACTCGATCCCGCTCACCGCGCTCGTCGTGTCGGCCTGGATCGCCTCGATCCGGCGCGCGATCTCGTCGGTCGCCTGCGCGGTCTCCTTCGCCAGCTCCTTGACCTCGTTGGCGACGACGGCGAAGCCGCGCCCGGCCTCGCCGGCGCGCGCGGCCTCGATCGTGGCGTTGAGCGCGAGCAGCTTCGTCTGCTGGGCGATCGACGTGATCACCTTGATCACGTCGCCGATCTCTCGCCCGCTCTGCCCCAGCTTGCTCACGAGCCGCGTCGCGTGCTGGGCCGTCTGGTAGCCCCCGTCCGACACGCGGGCGGCCTCGGCCGCGCTGCGCGCGATCTCGCGGATGCTCGCGTTCATCTCCTCGACGCCGGCGCTCACCGACTGCACGTTCTTGTCGACCTGCTCGGCCGCCGTCGAGACGAGCGCCGCCTGCGCGGAGGTCTCCTCCGCGTTCCCCGCCATGGTCTGGCAGATCCCCGCGATCTCGCTCGCGGCGTCGGCGAGCCGCTCGCTGCTACGCGCCACCTCGGCGCCGTTCGCGAGCACCTCCGTCGAGTCGGCGAGGCGCTCGAGGGCGGCAGAGGTGAGCCGGCCCACGGTCCGCAGCGCGGCCAGGCGGGAGGGCGAGAGCGCGAGCGCCTCGCGCGAGAGGAAGTCGAGCGCGCCGACGACGCGCCCGCGGACGAGCAGGGGGAAGCAGACCCCGGAGCGGATGCCGTGGCGCTGCGCCACGGGCGCGCGCACGCAGTCCTGCACGGCGCCCAGGTCCGGCTCGAACACGAGGTCGCCGCTCGCCCACGCGCGCCCGACGACGCCGACCCCCTGGGCGAAGGTGGCGCTGGCGGTCACGCGCCGGAAGGCCTCGTCGGCCTCGCCCGCGTCGAACCCGAACACGAGCGCCTCGGCCTGCGGGTCGCGCCGCCAGTAGGCGCCGTAGCTCCAGCCGAAGGCCGCCTGCACGGCCTCCAGGGCGGCCCGGGCCGCGTCGTCGCTCGCGCGCGCACGCCCGACCGCCTCGAGGACTCGTACGACGGCCTGGAGGTTCGCGCCCTCGTCGCGCATCCCCGCGGCGTTGCGGACCGTCTCGCTCACGTCCTCCCACGCGACCACGTAGCAGGACACGTCGCCCTGCGCGTCGAGCACGGCGTCGATCCGGGTCTCGAGCGTCACCTCGTCGAACTCGAAGCGGGCCTGATGGGGCAGCGCGCCCGGCGTGCGGAGGATCCGCTCGACCCGGGCGGGGTCGCGGTGGAAGCGGTGGATCGAGCCGCCCACGAGGTCGTCGATCGGGAGCCCGAAGGCCCGCCGGACCGCGGGCTCGACGCGGCGGAGCGTCTCGAGGGCGCGCGCGTTCGCGTGGACGAGGCGGAGCGCGGGGTCGGCCAGGAACACGTTCGCAGGGAGGCGCTCGAGCAGCGCGGCGACGCCGCGGGCCTCCAGGTCGGCGAGCGTGCCGGCGGTGGCCGCCGCGGCGGTGGGGGCGGCGAGGGCGCTGACATCGTTCACGGGGGCGCTCCGGCGGGGGTGGGGGCCGGGGGGGCGCCCGCGGGGGGGGGGGCCGCCCCCCGGCCGCGGGCGTGGCGCGCGTGCCGGGTGGGGTCGAGGCGGAGGAGGATCGCGTCGTCGCGGTCGTGGACGCGGTCGACGAGGGCGCGCAGGCGCGGCGCGAGGCCGTCGGGCGGCGGGTCGCCCGGGCCCACGTCGAGCACGTCGCCGACATCGTCGACGACGAGGCTGAGCGGGCCCTCGGGGAGCGGCACGATCACATGGACTCCGGGGCCGCCTGCCGGGGCGTCCGCCGCGCCACGGAGGTGGGCCCGGAGGTCGAGCGCGGTGACGACGTGGCCGCGCAGGTTCACGAGCCCGGCCACGACGGGCGGGGCGAGGGGGACCGGGACCGGCTCGAGGCCCTGCGCGACCTCCTGGACCGCCTCGGCCGCGATGGCGAGCGCGAGCGGACCGACCCGGACCGTGCAGACGCGCGTCACGGGGCCCCCGCGCCGACGAGCGCGGGCGGGGCGCCCGGGGCGGCGGCGGCCGCAGCCGCGAGGCCCGGCGCGTGGTGCCGGATGAGGCCCGGGACGTCGAGCACCTCGACGAGGCGGTCGGCCAGGGCCTTCGTGCAGAGCACGCCGGGGCGGGCCCCGGGCCCCGTCGCGGCGCCGACGGCCGCCACGACGTCCTCGACCGTCGTGACGATGAGGCCGACGGGCGCCCGGCGGCCGTCGTCGTGGACGACGACGGTCAGCGCGCGGGGCGCCGCGGCGTCGAGCGCGGGGCGGCGCGCGAGGAGGCCGGGGAGGTCGAGCAGCGGGAGGACCCGCCCGCCGAGCGGCACCATGGCCTGCTCGCCCGCGCGTGCGACCCGCGCGGGGTCGACCTCCTCGAGGCGGGCCACGTGGTCGAGGGCGACCGCGACCCGCTCGTCGCCCCCGAGGCCCAGGACGAGCAGGCGGTCGGCGTCGTCGTCCCCGCCGGCCCCGGGCGCGGCCTGCGCGGCGGGCGCGCCCAGCTCCCCGTCGCGGACCCCCGCGCGGCGGGCGACGCCGGCCGGGTCGAGGACGAGGGCCGGCCGGCCGTCGCCCCGGACCGTGGCCCCGGCGTAGACCGGCAGGCGGAGGAGGGGCAGGGGCTTGATCACGACCTCCTCGGCCTCGAGCACGTCGTCGACGACGAGGCCGAGCGAGCGCGCGCCGGCCGCGACGACGACGACGACGCCCCGGTCGAGGCCCGCCGGCCGGGGCCCAGGCGCGCGCAGGTCGTCTCCGTCGCCCGCGGCCTCGCCGGGCCCAGGGGCGACCTCGAGCAGGCGCGCGAGGGGGACGAGGGGGAGGAGGCGGCCGCGATGCCGGAGCACGGGCGCGTCGCCCGCCCGCTGCACGTGGTCGGGGCGGAGGCGGAGCAGCTCGAGCACCGCGAGCTGCGGGATGCCGAGCTCGAGCGCGCCCAGCCGCAGGAGGAGGATCGGGACGATCGCGAGCGTCAGGGGGATCCGCAGGCGGAAGGTCGTCCCTCCGCCGGGCGTCGTCTCGACCTGGACGTCGCCGCCGACGCGCCGGACCTCGGCGCGCACGACATCGAGGCCGACGCCGCGGCCGGACACGCTCGAGACGGCGTCCGCGGTCGTGAAGCCGGGGCGGAACACGAGCTCGAGGGCCTCGCGCAGGCCGAGCGCGCGGGCCTGCTGGGGGGGGAGGAGGCCCCGGTCGAGCGCGCGGCGGCGGATGGCGTCGAGGTCGATGCCGCGCCCGTCGTCCTCGACCTCGACCTCGACGAGCCCGGCGCCCTGCCGCGCCCGGACCACGATGCGGCCGGCCGCGGGCTTGCCGGACGCGCGCCGGACCGCGGGCGGCTCGAGCCCGTGGTCGATCGCGTTGCGGACGAGGTGCGTGAGCGGGTCCGCGACGGCCTCGAGCACGCGCCGGTCCAGCTCGACGTCGCCGCCCTCGGTCGCGACGGTCGCCTCCTTGCCGCAGGCCAGGGCGACGTCGCGAACGAGCCGCGGGAGGCGGCGCCAGAGGGTCGCCACGGGGCGCAGGCGGGCGCGGGCCACGCGCGCCTGGAGCTCACCGGCGACGACGCCGAGGCGCTGCACGGCGACGCGGAGCGGCGCGTCGTCCGCGCCGGCGGCGAGCTGCGCGATCCGGTTCCGCGCGAGCACGAGCTCGCCCACATCGTCCATCAGGCGGTCGAGGAGGGCCACGTCGAGCCGCACGGAGCGGAGCTCGTGCGGGCGGTCGGATGGGTCGGCGTCGGGGAGCCCGTCCGCGCCGGAGGTGAGGGCGTCGGCGGCTTGCGGGGCCGCCTCGCCGTGGCGAGAGGGCGCCGGCGCGTAGCGCGCAGGGGATGGCGCGGGCGCCCCGGGGCCGGCCCAGGGCTGCGCGGGCGGCGGAGGGGGCTGGTCCGTGGCGCCCGCCGCCGCGCCGCCCTCCAGCGCACGGGCGTCTGGCGCCGTCGCCTCGCGGCTCAGGTCCTCCAGGTTCTCGAGCACGCGCCCGAAGCGCAGGTCGCCCTCTCCCCCCGAGACCTCGATCCGGTCGAGGAGCGCGCGGACCGCATCCGCCGTCGTGAGGACCGCGGTGGCGACCCGCTCGTCGAAGGGGCGGAGCCCCTCGCGGACCTGGCACAGGAGCGTCTCCCCCGCGTGCGCGAGCCCCTCGAGCTGCCGGAAGCCCAGGACGCCGGCCGTCCCCTTGAGGCTGTGGGCCACGCGGAGCACGCGGCGGAGGGCCTCGGCGTCGTCCGGGCACAGCTCGAGCCCCACGAGCTCGGCGTCGAGCCGGTCGAGGTTCTCGCGCGCCTCCGCGACGAAGTCCGCCAAGATCCCGTCGAGCGCGGGGAGCCCGCGCCCGACGTCCGCTCCAGGTTCCAGCACGCCCACCCCGCCCCGGCGCCGACTCAGTGCAAGCAGCGGGCCGTCGCGCCCGCGGGGCTCGGGCGTGGCCGAGGCCCTGCTGGCGCGCCGGCGGAAGCCCAGCAGGTGCACGGGAGGCCGCGCGGAGGCGCGCCGGAGCGGCGCGAACGCCTCACCCCCGCACGTCGCGCGACGGGCCGGGCGTGTTGCACGCCGTCGCGGGTCCGCGGCCGGCCGCGCGGACGCGCATCCGGTCGCGCAGGCCTTACGCCCCGAGGTGCGCGCGGCGAGGTGGTGCGTCAAGGCGAGACAGGTCGCGCGCGCGGCCTCCGCCGCGCGCGCGCAAGGGCCGTGGAGAGCAGCATCCTGGCCTTCGACCTGGGTGTGTCGATCTGAATCGTTGGCGACGCTCGGTCGGGCCTCGTAATGTGTCGGGGTGCGCCGCCCACGAGGAGCCTCGGAGCCCATCCTGGTGGTCGACGACAGCGCGTCGTTCACCGACTACGTGGTCCGGCTGCTCGAGGAGCGCGGGCACGCAGCGATCGGCGAGTCGGACCCCGTGCGGGCCCGGGACCGTGTGCGCGCCGAGCGCTGGGGGCTCGTCCTCGTGGACCTCGGGATGCCCGAGGTCAGCGGCTTCGACCTGCTGGCCGCGCTCCGCGCATCGCAGCCGGGCACGCCGTGCGTCGTCGTCACGGCCGACCGGGACGCGGCCTCGGCCGTGCGGGCGCTCAAGCTCGGCGCGGTCGACTACGTCTGCAAGCCGGCCGGCCCCGACTCGATCGTGGCGGCCGTCGAGGGTGCCCTCGGCCCCCCTCCCCCAGGCGGCCCGCTCGCCGCGGTGTCGTGCCCCGAGGCGTTCGCCGGCTTCGTCACGCGGTCGCCCGCGCTCGGGGACGTGTTCCAGCGGGCCGAGCGGCTCGCCCCGACCGACCTGCCCGTGCTCGTGACAGGGCCGAGCGGGGCCGGCAAGGAGGTGCTGGCGCGGGCGGTCCACGCGCTGTCCCGGACGCCGGCCGGACCGTTCGTCGGGGTCAACGTCGCCGCGATCCCGCCGCCCTTGTTCGCGGGCCAGCTCTTCGGGCACCGGCAAGGGGCGTTCTCGGGGGCCAACCGGGCGATGCCGGGCTATGCGGAGGCGGCGGCGGGGGGGACGCTCTTCCTCGACGAGGTGGGCGAGCTCGACCCGTTCGTGCAGGCGCAGCTCCTGCGCGTGCTCCAGGAGCGCGAGTACTACGTGCTCGGCGCGACCACGCCGACGCGGCTGCGCGCCCGCGTGGTCGCGGCGACGAACCGCGACCTCGCCTTCGAGGTCACGCAAGGCCGCTTCCGCGAGGACCTGTTCCACCGCCTCCGGGGCGGGCTCCTGCGCGTCCCGGGGCTGGCCGAGCGCCCGGAGGACGTGCCGCCGGTCGCCGAGCACTTCGCCCGGGTCTACGGGGAGGAGCTGCGCGGGCGCCCCGCCCGCGTGGCGCCCGACGTGCTCGCCTGGCTGCGCGCGCGCGCCTGGCCGGGCAACGTGCGCGAGCTCCAGAACGTGCTCCGCGAGGCCGTGCTCTCGGCGGAGGGCGGGGTGATCGGGCTCCTGGACCTGCCGCTCGAGTACCGCTGCGCGGGACCGGCGCGGGCGGCGCCGCCGCCGTCGCTCTCGGCGCTGGAGCGGGAGCACATCCTGCGGGTGCTCGAGGAGATGGGCGGCAACGTGACGCGGTCGGCGCGTCTGCTCGGGATCTCCCGGGTCACGCTGCACCGCAAGCTACGGCGGCTCCGGGAGGACGCCCGCGGCTGAGCCGGCTGCGGGGCCGCCCGGGGGCGCGGGGGCGAGCGGGAGCTCGACCTCGACCCGCGCGCCGCCCAGGGGACCGCGGGCCAGGCGGACCGCACCGCGCGCCTCGTCGACGACGCCGGCGACGACGGCCAGCCCCAGGCCGGCGGCGGCGCCGCGGCGCCGCGTGGAGAAGAAGGGCTCGAGCGCGCGGTCGATGGCCTCGGACGAGAAGCCGGGCCCGTCGTCGTCCACGGCCAGGCAGGCGGCCGGGCCGCCCCCGTCGGCGCGCAGCCACGTCGTGACGCGCACGACGCCGCGGCCGTCGAGCGCATCGCAGGCGTTCGCCGACAGCTCGAGGACGAGCTGCTCGAGCGCGGCGCGCGCGACGAGGACCGGCAGGGGGCGAGGCGAGAGCGAGACCTCGATGTGGACGCCTCGGGCGGACCCCGACGGGTGCGCGAGCGCGGCTGCGACGGCCTCGTTGAGGTCCGTGGGCGTCCGCGCGTCGATCGCCGTGCGCCCGGCGACCCGGCGGAGTCGCTCGACGAGGGCGAGGCCCAGCTCCGTCGCCTCGAGCACGGGGGCGAGGTCCACGGCGAGCTCGGCGTCTCCGCGGCGCCTCCGCAGCGTGAGCTCGAGGTGCCCACGCGCCGCGCCGCACAGGTTCGTCAGGTCGTGGGCGATCCCGCCCGCGACGCGCACGAGCGCCTCGCGCCGCGCCCGGGCCTCGCTGGCCGCGGCCCGGCGGCGCCGCGCGGAGACGTCGCGCACGACGAGCACGGATGCGCCGGGCGGCCCGGCCGGGAGGGGCGCCCACGAGGCCTCCGCATCGAAGCTCGAGCCGTCGGCGCGGCGCCCCACGAGCTCGAGTACCTCGCCGGGCCCGCCGGCCCCTGGCCCGGCCCGGAGGACCGCGGCGAGGTCGATCCGCGCGGTCGGCGGGGCGACGAGCGCCGTGAGGTCCAGCCCCTGGAGCGCCTGCGCGGGCCGGCCGAACATCGCGTCGACCGCCCCGCCGGCCAGGAGCACGCGGCCCTCGCCCGAGAGCGCGAGCGCGACGTCGGGGAGCGCGTCGAGCAGCGCGCGCGCGTCCGGCGAGCGGCCGCCAGCCGGCCCGGTCGGGCCGGCGTCGTCCGGGGGCGTCCTGGCGGGGTGCACGGCGAACCTCCTCGCCGAGGGTGCGGCGACCTCGACGCGCCGGGGCGCGCGCGAGGTCGTGCCCCTCGCGACGCCCGGGACTACCGGCCGCGCCTCGCCTCGGAAGCGCGGAGGCGGCGGGTCGGGCGGCGGCTGAGCAGCCTGCCCTCGGCCGCGTCGAGCCGGTGCAGGCAGCCCGTGGCGCCGCGCGAGAGCTCGGCCGCGTTGCCCTCGTCCGTGTCGAGGTGGAGCTCGAGGCGGAAGCTCGGGTGGACGCGGATCAGCACGTCGCCGAAGGTCAGGTCGCGCGGGCCGCCCGAGACCTCGACCTGGACCTGGTCGCCGTCGTCGACCCCGAACCGGCGCGCGTCGTCGGGCGACATGTGGATGTGCCGCCAGGAGCAGATCAGGCCCTCCTTGAGCTGGACCGAGCCCTTCGGCCCCTCGAGCGTGATCGGCGCGGAGCCCTCGAGGTGGCCCGACGCGCGGATCGGGGCGTCGACGCCCAGGAAGAACTCGTCCGTGCGCGAGATCTCGACCTGGGTCTGCTTGCGGAGCGGCCCGAGCACGCGCACGCCGTCGATCCGGTGCCGCGGCCCGATCAGGCTGACCGTCTCCTCGCAGGTGAACTGGCCGGTCTGCGAGAGGGGGCTGCGCGGCGTGAGCTCGTGGCCCGGGCCGAACAGGGCGTCGGTCGTCGCGCGGTCGAGGTGGACGTGGCGGGCGCTGATCGCGATCGGGATCTGCCCGGGGCCGTCCGCGACCGCGGCCTGCCCGCGCGCGACGGCGGCCGCCTCGAGCGCGATCTCGAGCTCCTCGTCCGTGGCGACGACGAGCGCGCGCACGCGCGAGGTCTCGTCGCTGATCTCGGCCACGCGCCGGTCGGGCGAGACGCGCGCGGCGGTGTTGCGGTCCTCGTCGAGCACGAGCCCGAGGAACTCGAGCCGCTGGAGGATCCGCCGGCGCATGGCGACGGCGTTCTCGCCGATCCCGCCCGTGAACACGACGGCGTCGAGCCCGCCCATGGCCGCCGCGTAGGCGCCGACGTACTTGCGCACGCGGTGCGCGAACACGGCGATCGCGAGCCTGGCCCGGTCGTCGCCTGCCGCGGCCCGCTCCTCGATGTCCCGCAGGTCGTTGCCGGCGCCCGAGAGCCCGGCGAGCCCGCTCCGGTGATGGAGCAGGCGGTCGACCGAGTCGACGGTCGCGCCCTCCTGCCGGAGCAGGGCGAGGAGCGCGCCCGGGTCGAGGTCGCCCGAGCGGGTCCCCATGACGAGGCCCTCGAGCGGCGTCATGCCCATGCTCGTCTCGACCGAGCGGCCGTGCTCGACGGCGCAGGCGCTCGCGCCGTTGCCGAGGTGCAGGGTGACGAGCCGGAGCGCGTCGAGCGGGACCTCGAGCCAGGCCGCCGCCTCGCGGGCCACGAAGGCGTGCGAGGTCCCGTGGAAGCCGAACCGGCGGATCCCGGCCGGCTCCGCGACGGCGGGGTCGAGCGCGTAGGTCCGCGCGCGGCGCGGGAGGGTGTGATGAAACGCCGTGTCGAACACGGCCACGTGCGGAACGCCCGGGAGCCGGGCGCGCGCGGCGCGGATCCCGGCCAGGTTCACCGGGTTGTGGAGCGGGGCCAGCGGGGCCAGGCGCTCGATCGTGGCCTCGACGTCGGCGTCGATCCGGACGGGCGCGGTCAGGTCCTCGCCGCCGTGGACGACGCGATGCCCGACGGCCTCGACGGCGAGGTCGGCGACCTGGGCCAGCACGCGCTCGACGGCCTGGGCGTGCCCGACCTCCCCGCTCGGCCCTACCCGCTCGACGAGGCCCACGCGGACGGCGGCGCGGGCGGCGGTGTCGACGACCTTCCACTTCACGCTCGACGAGCCGCAGTTGAGCACGAGGACCAGCACGCCCGCACCTCCGCGCGCCGCTGCGCGCGGGAGGAGTCTACCGGCGCCCTCGGGGGCGCGGCCCCCGGGCGCGCGGCTAGCGCGCGGCCGTGCGCGGCGGCCAGGCGCGCGCGAGCGCCCGCTCGAGCGGGACCACGTCGAGGGCGTGCCGGGCCAGCCAGGCGCGCGTCGCGGGCTCGTCGAGGAGGCGGCCGCTCCCCCGCGGCCCGTGGACCTCGATCACCTGCCCGGTCAGCGCCCCGGCGCGCGAGGCCAGGAGCAGGTGCCGCGCGGGCAGGAAGCGGGCGTCCCCCCCCACGAACAGGGTCAGCCGCCAGCCGTCCCGCTCGCGGGTCAGGCGGCCGTAGTCGATCGCGTGGTCCACCTGGGCGGGCCGCTCGACGACCGCGCTTCGCAGCGCCTCGAGGATCCTCTGGGGCTCGACCTGGCCGATCCGCAGGCTCCAGGCGAGCCCGAGCCCGCCCAGCGTGAGCAGGGCGAAGATCCGCAGGCGCTGCGCGCGGCGACCGGAGCGGGTCAGGGGGACTCCAGGCCCGGAGGCGCGGGCGCCCCTCCTGGCTCACGTGCTAGCATACGCGCCCTCAGGGCCCTCGGTCGAGGAGCGGCATGGCCGACGAAGACGCGCGCGCGCGGGTGCTTGCCTCCCTCGGGATCCAGCGCCGTCGGCCGGATGCCGCGGACGGTGACGCGGAGGCGGCCACCGGGGGCCCGGAGGCGGCCGGCGGCGACCCGGCCGTCGACGCGGGCGAGGACTCGACGGCGCAGGGGCCGGCCGAGGCAGCCGCGGCGCCGCGCCGGGCCCCGGCCGAGCAGCCGCCGGC
>JANJTH010000682.1 GCA_024711205.1 Planctomycetota bacterium
GCCTGCGGCCGTCGCGCCTGCGGCCGTCGCGCCTGCGGCCGTCGCGCCTGCGGCCGTCGCGCCTGCGGCCGTCGCGCCTGCGGCCGTCGCGCCTGCGGCCGTCGCGCCTGCGGCCGTCGCGCCTGCGCTCCTCGACGACGACGACGACGGGCCTCCGCTGCCCGAGCGGGTCGGCGCCGCGACGATCGCGCTCCTGCTCGCGGAGCGGGACGACGTCGTCGTGTACGCGGGCGCGCTCGACGACGCGCCGGTCCTCGTCCGCGTCCTTCGGCCCGAGCGCGCCCAGCGGCGCCTCGAGGTCGACCGCTTCATTCGCGCGGCGCAGGGCGCCGCCAAGCAGGGCTTCGAGCCGGTCGACGTCGGCTTCGACGCGCTGGGCGCGCCCTACCTGGTCGTCGCGGCCTCGCTCGACGAGTCGGGCGACCTCGGGGCCCGCCTGGCGGACCTCGGGCCTCCCCCGGCCGCCGAGCGCCAGCGCACCTCGACCGACACGAACACGAACGTGTTCGAGAAGCTCCGCCGCCAGCGCGAGGAGCTCCAGCGCGAGGTCATGCGCGCCTCCCGCGAGCGGTCGCGCTGCGTCGGCCGCTTCGTCCTGCTCGAGCCGCTCGGCGCGGGGCTCGGCACGCTCTGGCGCGGCTACGACACGTCGGCCGACGAGGTCGTCGCCGTCCGGGTCGTCGACGGCGGGGGGGCGCTCGTGAGCGGCGCCGTCGCGCCCGACCTCGAGGAGCGGCTCACGTTGGCGCGGCGCCTCCGCCACGAGGGCCTGGTCCCCCTCCGCGAGCACGGCGTCGACGAGGGGCGGATCTACCTCGCGCGCGAGCACATCCACGCGCAGCCCCTCCACCCCGAGGTCGCGCTCGAGGCGTCGCTCCAGGTCGCGCTCCGCGTGACCCAGGCGATCGTCGCGGCCCACGCCCTGGGCCTCGCTCACGGCGGGCTGTGCGCGGACGCGGTGCTCGTCCGCCATGACCTGACGGTCGCCGTCGTCGACGCAGGCGTGGCGGCGGTCGCGCTCCGGGCGGGCCCTCCTGCGCTGGCCTGGCGGCTCGCGCGCTTCGGCACGACCCCGCCGGAGGCGCCGCTCGACCGAGCGCCCGAGCCCGCCGACGACATCTACGCCCTCGGGGCCCTGCTCGTCCGCGTCGCCGGCCCCTGGCTCGCGCCCGAGGTGCCCGCCCTCGGCGCCCCGCCCGACATGCCCGGGGACGCCATGGCGGTCGCGCTGCGCTGCCTCGAGGCGGACCCCGCCCGCCGCTACGCCGCTGCGGCGGAGGTCGCGCGCGAGCTCCAGGCCGTGCTCCAGGGCAAGGTGCCGGACGCGCGCCGTCCGATCCCGGCCCCGGCCACGGTCGAGCCCGAGGTCAAGCCCTCGAGCGTCGTCGGCACGCTCTCGGGCGTGTTCAAGCGCTTCCTCGGCCGCTCGAAATGACGCGGTTCGGTGGAGGGGGCGCCCCCGGCGCCCCCTCCACCGAACCGCGTCATTTCGTGTAGGGTCGGCCGCGCCCTGGCCCCTCGCCGGGGCGTATGCCTCGCCCCCGGGGTCAGCCGGTCGGCCATGGGCCCATGCGCGTTGCCCTGGGGCAGGTCCGCCCTCGTAGGCCGACCAGAGGCTCCATCCCTGCACCCGCGGTGGGGAGATCGTAGGGGACGCCCGGAGGGCGTCCCCTACGATCTCCCTACCGCGGGATGTACTCGAGCAGCTCGTCCTCGGTCATGAAGATCGCGTTCAGCTGCGCGGCCTTCTTGGCCCGGTCGAGGACCTCGACGTCGTCCTCGGGGGTCACGAGCTGGACCACGAAGTCGGTCTCGAGCGAGACCTCGCGGCCCACCTGCGCCCCGAGCTCGACGAGCTTCTTCTGCAGCTCGGCCAGGTTGAAGTAGCGCGTCTGGAGGCGGTCGCCCAGGAACACGAACGTCCGCGACTCCTCCTGGTCGAAGATCGGCGAGCGGATCAGGTCGCCCTTGGCGATCGGGTCGTTGCGGTCCGGCAGGACGAGCCGCTTCCCCGTGACGGGGTGCGTGAGCTCGATGTCCTGGAGGATCGCGCACTGGGCCATGTCCTCCTCGAGGCGGCGCACCTCGACCATGCCCTTGATCCGCTGGGCGGCGCCCTGGTCGAGCTGGTAGACCTGGAAGCGCATGTTCGGGCGCACGCCGTGGCTCCGCCCGAGGTCGATCCAGGCGTAGCCGAGGCCCGCGTCGGCGAACACGACCCGCCCGTCCGCGTCGCCGCGGTCGGCGAAGCGGCGCCGCGGGCGCTTCGTCAGGTCGTCGATCTCGCCCTGGAGCTGCGAGTTCTCGCTCTCGAGCCGCGCCTCGTTGAGGCGGAACTCGCGCTCGAGCCGCCCGCGCTCCTTGTTGATGTTCTCCTTCTCCTCGCCGAAGCGCCGCCGCTCGAGGTCGAACTCGCGGGCCATCACGATGCTCTGGTCCTGGAGCCGGTTCTTCTCGGCCCGCAGCTCCTCGATCTCGCGCTGTCGCTGCTGGAGGAGCTGGCGCGACGTGTTGCGCACCATGTCGACGTCGCCCTGGGCCGAGAGGCGCTCGGCGTTGATCCCCGCGGCGATGTGCAGGAGCCCCGCGAGCTGCTGGTGGACGTCCGTGAAGATGTCCGCGAGGTTCGAGTACTTGACCTCGTCGCTCCGGTGCTTGGCGAGCCGGTCCCAGGCGTCCTTCGTCTTCTGGTCCTGGAGCGTCTTCCACTCACCCTCGGCCGGGAACTCCTGCGCGAGGATCTCGCGGATCTGCTTGCCCGCGGGGTCGAGGAAGGTCGTCTTGTAGTGGGCGTACGAGATCGGGTCGGTGCGCGCCGGCTGGCCCGGCTCGCGGTCGCTCTCCCCGTAGAAGAGGATCCGCAGCTCCTTGAGCTCGATCGTCGCGGCCTGGACCTGGGCCGTGACCTGGGCCGTGCGCGCGTCGATCGCCGCGGCCTTCTCGTACGCCTCCGTGAGGTCCTGGTTCAGGCGGTACGCGAAGCCGAGCAGGCCCGCGCACACCACCGTCATGAACACAAGGCCGGCCACGTAGTAGGTGGTCGCCCCGCTACCCTTCGCCATGGGACTCCTCTCGACGGCCTGGCGCGCGCGCGCTGCGCCGGGGGGCCGCCAGCGGCGCACCGGCGGCCCCCGCCGCCGGAGGCGGCAGAGGCGCGCGGACGCCGGACAACGGACGGATCGTGGGCCTGGTCACCGGCCGAGGTACTCGAGCAGCTCTTCCTCGCGCATGAAGATCACGCCGAACTGCCCGGCGCGCTTCACCCTCGCCTCGAGCTCCGCGTCGTCGGCCGTCGAGCCGAGCAGCACGACGAAGTCGGTGCCGATCGAGACGTCCGGGTCGACCTTCGCGCCCATCTCGCGCAGCTTGCGCTGGACCTCGGGCAGGTCGTAGTAGCGGTTCGTCAGCTTCGTGCCCAGGAACACGAAGGTCACCTGCTCGTTCTTGTCGAAGTACGGCGTGCGGATCAGGTCGCCCTTGATGATCGGGTCCTCGGGGTCGGGCACGAGCACGCGCTCGCCCGTGACCGGGTGCCGGACCTCCTGCCGGGGGAGGATCGAGCACTGGGCCATGTCCTCCTCGAGGCGCTGGACGTGGATCAGCCCCTTGATCTTCTGCAGGCCGCCCTTGACGAACCGGTAGACCTGGAACTGCGTGCCGCGGCGGAGCCCGTGGGCGCGCCCGAGGTCGATCCAGGCGTAGCCGAGGCCGGCGTCGGCGAACACGACCTCGCCGTCCGGCGGGCTGTTCTCCGCGAACGACTTGTCGCGCTTCCGGTTGAGGTCGCCGATGCGGCTCGCCAGCTCGACGTTCGCCGCCTGGAGCTTGCCCTCGGTCACGCGGAAGTCCTGCTCGAGGCGGCTCCGCTCCTTGAGCAGGCGGTCCTTCTCCTGGTGGAAGTCGCGGCGCTCGTTGTCGAAGCGCGCCGCGAGGTCCTGGATCTGGGAGGCGAGGGTCCGCTTCTCGCCCTGGAGCTCCTCGATCTCGCGCCGGCGGGCCGCGACGTCGCGCAGCGAGCTCGCGCGGACCGACTGGTACTCCTCGCGCGCGGCGTAGCGCTCCTGGCGCGTGCGCGGGAGCACGTGGACGGCGGCCCGGAGCATGTCGTAGAGCTTCTTGTCGAACAGGAACACGAGGCTGAAGTTCTCCTTGCCCTGGTAGCGGGACAGGTTCTCCCAGACCGCCTTCGCCTGCTGGTCCTGGATCCGCTGCCAGGTCTCGGTCGGGACCCACGCCGGGTCGAGGAGCTGCTTGAGCTTCTCGTCGGCCGGCGCGAGGATCGCCTCCTGGTAGGCCTCGCGGTTCACGACGCGGTCCGGGTCGCCCTGGACGAGCGCGCGGATCTCCCGGATCTCGCGCGCGTAGCCGCGCGCGACCTCGGTCTCGCGCTGGAGGCGACTGTTCGCGTCGGTGACCGCGCGCTGCGCCTGCGCCAGCTCCTCGTTCTGCTTGTAGCAGGGCACGATGAGGCCGATCGCAATGACGAACGAGAAGATCAGCCCAACGAGCAAGGGCGTCGTCGATGCGCCGGGCTTGGCCATGCTGCTCCCTGCAGGTGCGCGACCCGGGCGCGGCGCGCGCGGCGCCCGGTCGCAGCGAGGCCGCATTCTAAGGACCGCTCCCGCAAGGGGTCAACGGGGCGCCTGATGACGGGACGGTGACGGGGGTCCGCGCAGCGCGTGGCCGGTCCCCCTTGACCGCGCGGCCCCCCTTCGCGCATAACGCCCGCCACGCGCAGGAGCCGGCGAGGGTCGGCGGCGCGGCCGCGGCGGCGCCCTGGCGCCGGCCGGCGGGAGCACCCATGTCGTCTTGCGCCGAGCCGTCGTGCGCCGCGGGCCCCCGCGGCCCCGTGACCGTCCTCCTCCAGGGGGGGGTCGCCAGCGGCAAGAGCACGGTCGCGCGCCTCCTGGCGGCCCGGGGGGCGAGCGTCCTCGACTGCGACCGGATCGCCCACGAGGAGCTGCGCGCGCCCGAGGTCGTCGCGGCCGTCCGCGCCGACTTCGGAGGCGGCGTGGTGGGCGACGACGGCGAGGTCTCGCGCCCGGCGCTGGCCGCGCTCGTGTTCGACGACCCGGCCGCGCTGCGCCGCCTCGAGGCGCTCCTGCACCCGCGGGTGGCCGCGCGCGTGGCCGCCGCGCTCGAGGCCGCCGCGGCCCCCCCCGGCGCCCCGCGCGAGGTCGTCGTGATCGACGCCGCCGTGGCCGACAAGATGCAGCTCGTGCCCCGCTACGACGTCACGGCGTTCGTCGCGGCGAGCGCGCCCGCGCGGCGGGCGCGCGCGGCGACGAGGGGCTGGAGCGACGACGAGCTCGCCCGCCGGGAGGCCCGCCAGGCCGACCTCGCGGAGAAGCGGGCGCGGGCGGACGCCGTGATCGAGAACGAGGGCGACCTCGCGGAGACCGAGAGCCATGTCGAACGATTCTGGACGGACCACGTCGCCCCACGCCGATAGGCCGGCCCGCGGCGGCGAGGCCGCGGACGGCGAGGGCGAGGGGCGCGGCGAGCAGGAGCCGCGGCGACGGCGGCGCGGACGCGGCCGCCGCCGGCCGCGCGGCGAGGACGCCCCGGGGGGCCACGACGGGCCCGGCCCGAACGGGGCCGGCGACCCCGAGGGCGAGGGCGAGGACGAGCGCGCCGAGCAGGAGCCCGAGGCGGCGCCGGACGCGCCGAGCGGGCGGGAGCTCGACCTGGGCGCGCTCCAGCGGGCGCCGCACGCGGAGCTCGTCGCGCTCGCCCGCGAGCTCGGCGTGCGCGACCCGGGGACGCTGCGCCGCCACGAGCTGACCGTCCTCTGCGCGGTCCAGAACCGCCAGGGGACGACCCGGGCGGAGGGCGCGATCGAGGTCCTCGCCGAGGGCTACGGGATCCTCCGCGCCCCGCACGCGAGCTACCTCCCGACGCCCGACAAGGTGATCGTGAGCGAGGCCCTCGTGCGCCGCCACGGGCTGCGCACGGGCCAGCTCGTCCGGGGGCCGCTCCGCTCGCCGTCGCCCGGCGAGCGCGTCCTGCACCTCGCGCAGGTCGAGGCCGTGCAGGGCGGGCCGCCCGAGCGCGTCTCGGCGCTCACGCCGTTCGAGGAGCGCGTCGCGGTCCACCCGGCGGAGCGCGTGCGCCTCGCGCAGGCGCCCGGCGAGGTCGCGCTGCGCGCGCTCGACCTGCTCGCGCCGCTCGCGCTCGGCCAGCGCGGGCTGATCGTGGCCGAGCCGCAGGCCGGCCGCTCGACGCTCCTGCGCGAGCTCGCGCGGGCGATCGGGCGGGCCGCCCCCGGGGCCGCGCGCGTGCTGCTCCTGATCGACGAGCGCCCCGAGGAGGTCACCGAGGCCCGGCGCGCGCTCGCGCCCGACGTCGAGGTCGTCGCGTCGACGTTCGAGGAGCCGGCGGCGCGCCACGTCCACGTGGCGGAGATGGTCCTCGCCAAGGCGAAGCGCCTGGCCGAGGAGGGGCGCGACGTCGTGGTCCTCCTCGACTCGATCTCGCGCCTGGCGCGCGCCTACAACGCGGTCGTGCCCCACACGGGGCGGACGCTCCCCGGCGGCGTCGACGCGGCGGCGCTCAAGGGGCCCAAGCGGTTCTTCGGGGCGGCCCGGCGGCTCGAGGGCGGCGGCTCGCTCACGATCCTCGCGGCCGCCGTCACCGGCGGCGGCTCGCTGGCCGACGAGACGGTCCTCGACGAGCTCCGCGGCGCCGAGAGCTGGGAGGTCCGGCTCGACCGGGGCCTCGCCGAGCGCGGGCTGTGGCCCGCGCTCGACCCGCGGCGCGCGGGCGCGCGCCGGGAGGACCTCCTGCTCGGCCCCGATGCGCCGCGGGTCGCCGCGCTGAGGCGGGCCCTGGCCGCGCGCGCCCCCGCCGACGGGCTGGCCTGGCTCCTCGACCGGTTGCGCGGGTCGAAGGACGACGCCAAGCTCCTGGCGGAGGCGGCGGCGGGGGTGTGATCGAGATCACCGTGAACCATCTGAGCGGGGCCCGGAAGGGCGCGGTCGAGACGTTCGCCGTGCTCCCGGTCCGGCTCGGGCGCGCGGCCGAGTGCGAGGTCCGGCTCGACCCCGAGCAGGACGGCAAGGTCTCGGGCGTGCACGCGGAGCTCCGCTTCGACCCCGAGTCGGAGGCGCTCGAGATCGCCGACCTGGGCTCGAAGAACGGCGTGCTCCTGAACGGCGCGCGCGTCGCCGAGACCGCGCCGGTCCCGAACCACGGCGTGGTCGAGCTCGGGCCCGGCGGGCCGCGCCTGCGGATCACCTACGAGGTCGGCGTGGGCGGCGGCGTGTCGTTCTCGCGCATGCGCCGGCCGACGCAGGACCCGAGCGACATCGCCCCCGTGGGCGACCGGCTGCGCTCGACCGAGGAGTCGATGCCGGCGCTCCCGGCGAGCGAGATCGAGGGCGGCGGCGGGCCGAGCCAGGGCCTCCTCCTCGCGGCCGTGGTCGGGGTCGTGCTCGCCATGGGCGCGGTCGTGTTCCTCGCCATGCGGTAGGCGCGCGGCCCTCCGCGGCGCGGTCAGCGCGCCGCGGGGGCAGGCTCGGGCGCGCGGGCCGGGGCGAGGCCGCGGCGCGAGGCGGCCACGAGGTCGCGATAGCGGCGGACCTCGAGCTCGACGCGGTCCTCGTCCCAGCCGAGGACCTCGGCCAGGACGTGCGCCACCTCGCGCGCGACGCCGAGGCCCTGGTCCGGGGCCTGGAGGAACACGAGCGTCCGGCGGCGCAGCACGTCGTCGAGGCGGAGCGCGCGCTCGTGGCGGGCCGCGAAGACGACCTCGTCGACGAGGAACGGGAGCCCCGGGACGAGGCGGCCCGGACGGACGCCCGCCTCGTGGCCGGCCGCGAGCACGCGCGGGGCGCGGCAGCCGTAGGCGCGCGCGAGGTGCGCGGCGACGTCGTCCTCGAGCGCGTGCTCGCGGGCGAGGCGTCGGGCCCAGGCGTCGAGGTCGCGGACGGCCTCGCGGTCGTGCGCGCCCGGCAGCGGCATGTCGACCGTCCGCGAGGCCTCGCGGTAGGTCCGCGGGCCGAGCTTGTCGAGCGCCTTGTCGACGACCTGCTCGGCCATGAGCCGGTAGGTCGTGAGCTTCCCGCCCGAGATCGCGAGCAGCCCGGGGTCGACCGGCGTGATCGCGTGCTCGCGCGACACGTCCGAGGCGGCCCCGGCGCCCGGGTCCCCCATGAGCGGGCGGAGCCCCGACCAGGTCGACACGACGTCGGCCCGCCCGGCGCGGAGCCCGGGGAAGTAGGCGTTCGCCGCCTCGAGCAGGTAGTCGACGTCGGCCTCGCTCGCCTCGAGGCCGTCGGGGCCCTCGGCCTCGTCGGTGTCGGTCGTGCCCACGATCGTGCGCGCGCCCCACGGGATCGCGAACAGCACGCGCCCGTCGCGCGGGCTCGTGAGCACGAGCGCGTGGCGGACCGGGAGCCGGGCCGCGTCGAGGACGAGGTGCGAGCCCTTCGTCGGCCGGAGCAGCTTGCGCCCGAGCGTCGGCTCGAGCAGGCGGTCGGTCCAGGGGCCGGCGGCGACGATCGTGCACAGCGCCCGGACCTCGAACGGCGGGCCCGCGCGCCCCTCGCCCGCGGGCCCGAGGTCGGCGAGGACGTCGCGGCAGCGCGCGCCGGTCGTGCGGCCGGCCTGATCGCGGACGAGGCCCTCGACCTCGACGTAGGTCGCGACCGTCGCCCCGTGGGCCTCGGCGTCGAGCGCGGTCTCGAGGGTCAGCCGCGCGTCGTCGGTCATGCAGTCCCAGTAGAGGGCGCCGCCGCGCAGCCCCGCGTCGCGCAGGCTCGGCTCGAGCCGCCGCACGCGCGAGCGCGTGAGCATGCGGTGGACCTTGTGGTTGCGGAACAGCGCGAGCGCGTCGTAGGCCCACATGCCGACCGCGAGCTCGAGCATGCCGCGCCGGCTCGCGCGGTAGACGGGGACGAGGAACGGGAGCGGGCGCGCCAGGTGCGGCGCGTTGCGCACGAGCGTGCCCCGCTCGCGCTGGCTCTCGAACACGAGCCCGAGCTCGAGGTGCTCGAGGTAGCGCAGCCCGCCGTGGATCAGCTTCGACGACGCCTGCGAGGTTCCCGAGCCGAGGTCGCCCTTCTCGACCAGCGCGACCGAGAGCCCCCGCAGGGCCGCGTCGCGCGCGATCCCGACGCCGGTGATCCCGCCGCCGATCACGAGCAGGTCGAACGGCCCTTGCCGCAGCTTGCCGAGCACCGCCCCGCGCTGGGACACGCCTCGAGCCTCCCCCGGGCGGCCGCGCCGCCCGCCTCGCGTCGGAGCCTAGACCGCGCGGCGGACCCGGACAAGCGCGCGCGGGGCGGGTCAGCCCCGGGCCGAACGCCGGGGAGCGCGCGGCCCCGGCCGGAGCAGGTCGAGCAGGAGCGCGCGGTGCATGTGCAGGCGGTTCTCGGCCTGGTCGAACACGACCGAGCGCGGGCCGTCGATCACGTCGGCCGTGACCTCCTTGCCGCGGAGCGCCGGGAGCGGGTGCATGAAGACGGCGTCGGGCGCCGCCGCGAGCACGCCCGCGTCGACCCGGTAGCGGGTCAGGTCGTGGATGCGGCGCGCCTCGAGCGTCGGGTCGATCCGGTAGCTCATCCATGAGTCCGTGTAGACCACGTCGGCGCCCCGCGCCGCCGCGCGCGGGTCGTCGGTGACCTCGAGCCGGACCCGCCGCACGCCGCGGAACCGCGCGGCGCGCGCCGCCGCGAGCACGCCGGGGTCGGGCGCGTAGGCGGGGTCGTCCGGGCAGGCCACGGTCAGGTCGAAGCCCGCGCGCGGGGCGGCGAGCAGGAGCGAGTGGGTCACATTGTTCAGCGCGTCGCCCAGGTAGGCGACGCGGACGCCCGCGAGCCGGCCGAGCGCGTCCTCGATCGTGAGCAGGTCGGCGAGGACCTGCGCGGGGTGCTCGCGCGAGGTGAGCCCGTTGATCACCGGGACGCTGGCGTTCGCGGCGAAGCGGGCCACCTCGTCGTGGCCGTGCATGCGGAGCACGACGACGTCGACGTAGCGCGAGAGCACGCGCGCGACGTCCTCGACGCTCTCCTTGCCCTTGGCCCAGGGCGAGCGCTCGGACGCGTAGTCGATCGCGCTCCCGCCGAGCGAGGTCATCGCCACGTCGAACGAGACGGCCGTGCGGAGCGACGGCATCTGGAAGAACGAGAGCAGCGTCCGCCCGGCGAGCGGGCGGGCGCGCCGGCGTACGCGCCTCTGGCGGCGGGCCAGGTCGACGAGCCCGCGGACGGCCGCGGGCGAGAGGTCGCCGATCGAGAGCAGGTGCTGGGTCACGCGCGGCCTCCCCGGGCCGGGAGCAGGCCCGCGCGCGCGAGGGCGGTCGCCAGCGTCGGCCGGCCGCGCTCGCGCAGCTCGTAGGCGACGCGGACGACGGGGCGCGAGACGCGGAGCAGGCGCGCGAGGTCGAACGGGCTCCCGTCGACCACGGCGTCGCAGGGGGTGGCCTCGATCGTGCGCGCGAGCTCGGCCACCTGCCGCGGGCCGTAGCCCATGGCCGGGAGCACCGGCCCCAGGTGCGGGTAGCGCGCGAACACGCCGCGCAGGCTGCCCCTGGCGTGGGGGCGCGGGTCGACCGGCCGCGCGCCGAGGCGCCGGGCGAGCACGGTCCCCGCGCCGAAGGCCATGCCGCCGTGCGTGAGCGTCGGCCCGTCCTCGACCACGAGCACGCGCCGCCCGCGCGCGAGCTCCGGGTGGTCGGCCGTGACCTCGGAGTCGGCGCGGACCACGAGCGGCCGGCGCGGGAGCCCCCGGACCGCGCGGAGCACGGCGGCCACGCCCTCGGGCGGGGCCGTGTCGAGCTTGTTGACCACGACCACGTCGGCCTGGCGCAGGTTCAGCTCGCCCGGGTGGTAGGTCGTCTCGTGCCCGGCGCGGTGCGGGTCGACGACGCAGATCGAGAGGTCCGGCGCGAAGAACGGCGCGTCGTTGTTGCCGCCGTCCCACACGATCACGTCGGCCTCGGCCTCCGCCAGGCGGAGTACCTGCGCGTAGTCGACGCCGGCGAGCACGACCGTGCCCGCGCGCAGGTGCGGCTCGTACTCCTCGCGCTCCTCGATCGTGCAGCCGGCCCGGTCGAGGTCCCCGAGCGCCGCGAAGCGCTGGGCGCGCTGCGCGCGCAGGTCGCCGTAGGGCATGGGGTGGCGGACGACCACCGGCCGCCGCCCGGCCGCGCGCAGGAGCGCGACGACGCGCCGGGCGACCTGCGACTTGCCGCAGCCGGTCCGCACGGCGCACACGGCGACGACCGGCCGCCGCGCGCGGAGCATGGTCCGCGCGGGCGCGAGCAGCCGGAAGTCGGCCCCGGCCGCCAGCGCCACGGTCGCGAGGTGCATGACGTCGACGTGGGACAGGTCCGAGTAGGACAGCACGACCTCGTCGACCTTCCGGGCCGCGATCAGCGCCGCGAGCTCGGCCTCGGGCAGGATCGGGATTCCGCGCGGGTAGCCGGGGCCGGCGAGCGCGGCGGGGAACACCCGCCCGTCGATCCCCGGGAGCTGCGCGGCGGTGAACGCGACGACGCGCGCGTCGTCGCGGCCGCGGAAGCAGGTCAGGAAGTCGTGGAAGTCGCGCCCGGCCGCGCCCAGGATCACGACCCGCCGGCGCGCCCCCGCGCGCGGGCGCCGGCTCACGGCGCGCCCGCGCGGAGGCGCGCGAGGAGCTCGTCGTCGGTCGGCGCGCGCGCGAAGTCGTAGAAGCGGTCGCCCGTGAGCTCCATGTAGAGGCGCATGCCGGTGCCGATCGTCCCGTAGACCCCGGCGTAGCCGCTCGAGGCGTTGCACCACCACAGGTTCTCGAACGGGGTCTCGGCCTTGAGCCGGCCGAGGCCGAGCTGCTTCGGCGTCAGGTAGGAGCCGTAGGCGTTGCCGCGCGCGGCGAGGCAGAAGTCCTCGTGCGTGGTCGGCGTGCCCACGACCTGCACGGCGACGTGCTCGCGGAGGTCCGGGACGTGGTGTCGCTCGACGAGGTCGAGCAGGTGCTCGGCGACCGCGTGCTTGGCGCGCGAGTAGTCGAGGTAGCTGCGCTCCTTGAGCCGCTTGAAGGCGTCGTAGCTGGCGAGCGTGAGCAGCTCGAGGATCTGCCCGCCGGGCGGCGTCGTCCCGCCCACGGACGTGTGGAGCGTGGGCGTCGACATGAACAGCCACGGGCGCGCGTAGTCCTCCTCGTCGTGCTCCTCGCGCCAGATCCGGTTCATGTCCCACTGGAAGAGCTGCCACGTGTTGTGGTTGCCGAACCCGTGCTCGCGCAGGTCGAGGCCCTCGAGGCCCAGGTAGACGATCACGCCCGAGGGCGAGTAGCTGTATTCGAGGCGCGCGAGGTGCTCGGCCGGGAACCGCTCGCGGCCGATCAGCGCCGTCGCGGCCTGCGGGTCCATGTTGCAGACGTAGCGCCGTCCCCGGAAGGTCCGGCCGTCGCGCGTGCCGACCCCGGCGACCTCGGCGCCGTCGACGTCGAAGCGCGTCACCTCGGCCTCGTAGAACACGTCGCAGCCCGGCTGCTCGGCCACGAACCCGGCCAGGCGCTCGGTCAGGTGCTTGAAGTGCCGCGTCGGGTAGTAGGCGCCCGTGTTGTAGCCGCCGAACAGCGCGGCGTAGGCGAAGATCGACAGGTCGCGGGGCGGCGCCATGAAGTCGCCGGCGTTCGCGATCAGGACCGCCTGCGCCTCGCGCGAGAGCCCGCAGCGGTCGAACACGTCCTGCAACGTGTGGTTGCGGTGACGGATCAAGGTCGGGAAGTGGATCGCCTGGGTCAGGATCTGCCACCAGCGCAGCGGGCCCTCGGGGAGCACGCGCAGCTCGGCGCGGATCGCCGCCAGCTCGGCGCAGAAGCGGCGCACGGGCGCCCCCTGCCCCGGGTAGGCCGCGTCCACGTTCGCGGCCAGGCGCTCGAACCCGCACGGGACCTTCACGCGCGCGCCGTCCGGCATGATCATGTGGTCGTAGCCTTCGGGGTCGAGCAGCTCCCAGGTGATCTCGCGCTCGAGGCCGAGCCGGCGCAGGAAGCCGTCGATCGGCCCGCCCGGCGCGCAGCCCCACACGTAGTGGACCTGCGCGCAGAAGTCGTAGCCGCCCATGTGGAACGTGTGCGCGAACCCGCCCGGCCGGTCGTGGGCCTCGAGCATGCACACGCGCTGGCCCGATCGGGCCAGGAGCGTCCCCACGCTGAGCGCCGAGAGCCCCGACCCGACGACCACGACGTCGTAGACGCGGTCGGGGTCGTAGCGCGCGTCCTGCCGCCGGCGCTCCTCCTCGCTCAAGGCACCGGTGCTGTGTCGCTTCACGAGCGGCCCCTCCCCGGAAGAGGAAGCTAGCGAAGCGGGTGCCGCCGCGCCGCGACGCCGAGCCACTCCCCGGCTTCGCCACGCCCAGAAGCGACGTCGCGCTCGCGTGACATGGGCGGTCAGGGTGTGACGGCGGGCGCGTTGGAGACGACCGGGATCGAACCGGCAACCCCCAGCTTGCAAAGCTGGTGCTCTCCCAATTGAGCTACGTCCCCGGAAACACCAGCGGGGGCGACCCGGGGGTCGCCCCCGCTGCATGGGGGTATCAGGATTCGAACCTGAGACCTCGTCCTTATCAGGACCCCCAAAAACTGCCCCAACCTACCGCGCCACAAGGCCCGACGCAAGCCGCACGGGGGGAGGCACGGGGGGAGGTCGTGCAGATCCTGCAGGTCGCCGCCCACGCCGCCGACCCGCTCGTCGCGCGCGCGTGCCTCCTCGCCGCCCGAGACCTCGAGGCCCTGCACGCCGTCCTCACGCGCCCCGACCTGCGCGCCGCGCTCGTCGCGCTGCTCGAGGGCGCCGCCCCGCGGCTCGCGGGGCGCGACGCGGGCGGGCCCGAGGCGGGTGGTGCCGCCGTGTGAACGAGGAGGACCGGCCTCGTCGCCACCCAACACCCGGGGCCTGAGCCTGCAGGGACGAGGCCGGTCGCCTCGGCGCGCGGCGCGCTCCTGGGCTCGCGTCAGGCCGGCGCCCGCTCGGTCGTCCCCTGGGAGGAGGGCACCATGGGAGGTCGTTGGAGGACGTCGGCGAGGCTGCGCAGCCTGGGGCTCGAGCGGCACGCGGAGGTGCGCATGCAGCAGCGGGGGCTGCGGCGCGACGCGGTCGAGGCCGCGCTCACGTGGGGGCGGGAGACGGCGGTCCGCGGCGCCGTGATCTTCGCGATCGGCCGGCGCGAGATCGACGCGGCGCGGCGCGAGCGCGTGGACCTCTCCGACCTCCACGGCGTCCACGTCGTGTGCGTGCACGGGCGGGTCCGCACCGTCTACCGCAACACCGACCTGCGCGGGCTGCGCCGCGACGGCGGGCGCGGCGGCCGGCGGCGCGCGCCTTGAACCCGGGCGCGTCGCCCGGGAAGCCGGCGCCGGAGGTGCGGGTCGAGCGGGAGCGCGCGCTCGTCGGCGCGGCCCTCCTCGACGAATGCGTGTGCCGCCTGCTCGTGACCGAGCTCGACCCGACCGGCTTCGTGGACCCGACCGCCCGCCGGGTGTTCGAGACCCTGCGGGACGCGCTCGAGGTCGACCGGCTCCTCGCGCGCGACGGGCTGCCCTCGCTCGACGAGCAGATCGAGGCCGAGCTCGGGCCGCCGGGGCCGACGCGCCTCGACGCCGCGCTCGCGGACCTCGCGGAGGACGGGCTCCTCGAGGCCGCCGGGGGGCTTGCGGCCGTCCGCGCGCTCCTGGACGACCGCCCCGCGCTCCGCCGCGCCCTCGAGGCCACGCGCGCCGCCCTCGCGCACCGGGCCCCGCCGGGGGAGGAGCCGATCGTCGCGCTGGCGGCGGCCCTCTTCGACGCGCGCGAGGTCTCTCCCGTGACGGCGTTCTTCGCCGCCGCGCCCCTGCCGCTCGACGCGATCCCCGGCGCGCGGGGCCCGTCGAGCCAGGCCGCGACGCGCTCCGCGCCGTGACGGACCCGCCGGCCCGCCAGGGCCGGTGACCTGCCCGAGCCGAGCGTCGGTCGGTCGGAGGACCCGGCGCTGCGGTGGCGCCATTTCGGATGGGCGCGGCGGGACCGTGGCCCCGTCGGAGACGGGGCACTCCACGGGGCGGGGGCGAAGAGGGCCCCGGAGGCGCCGCCAGGCAGGCCCGCGTCGACCTCGCCTCGACGGCGTAGCGAGCGGCAAACCGGGCCGGACCTTCCTGGGCGCCAGGGCCTTCGTCACGGTCGGCGCAGCGGATCCCTCGTCACGCCCGGTGCCCGTGCCGCCGCCTACGAAGCGCCCACCGCTCGAGGGCGTCCGCCTTCGCGGGCCCGACGCCCGGGATCCCGTCGACGCCCGCGTCGAGCACGTCCCCGAGCGTGTAGATCCCCGCTTCGAGCAGGCGCTCGATCGTCCCAGGCCCGATCCCCCGGACCGCGAGCGCCTCCTCGATCGGTGTTGCGTCGTCCTCCTCGTCCTCCTCGTCCTCCTCGTCTTCGAGGTCGTCGAACGCGTCGAGCTCGGCGGCAACGCGGACGTCCCACCCATGCCCTCGAGCCGACCGCGAGCCGAGCGGCGATCCGAGACCTGCGTAAGTCGGCGGCGGCGTGTCCTCCGAGGTCGTGGGCCATGTCGCCGAGGGGCGTCGAGGCGGCACCTGCACGACGAGGCGTGGTCGTGGCTCGGGTCGAGGCACCACGCGGAGGCCGGGGGCGGGCTCGAGGCGCGTGTCCGAGCTCGCCTCCGGCGCGTCGCCGAAGAGGACCCAGGCGAACGCGCCCGCGAGCCCGGTGAGCCCGAGCCCGACGGCGGTGGCCGCGACGAGCCCCACGACGCCCCAGGCGTGCTGCCCGATCACGGCGCAGGTCACGACGAAGGCCGCGCCCGCCAGCGTGAGCCCGATCCAGGTCTCCAGGTCCGCGTCGTGCGCGCGACCGGCGGGCCGCGCGGGCTCGCGCCCGGGACTCCAGGGGCCCGTCGGGCTGACCGCGCGGTGGCACACGGCGCACCGCCCGAACTCCGTGACGCAGCCCAGGTGCATGGGGGTCCCGTCGACGACGCAGCGAACGCCGTCGTGGGGACCGACGGCGCCCCTGCACCACGGGCAGCGCAGCGGCCCGCCCGCGCCTGCGCGGGTCACGCCCGGCCCCGGTGCCAGGGCCGACTTGCGGCGCCGTCGTCCGGGCGCGTCGACTCGACCGGTCCCACGCGAGCCCCCGTGAATCCAGGACGTGCGCCGGCGCCACGCCTGACGTCGTCCGACCAGGCCCCGGGCGTTGGGCGGGCCGGCCGGCGCGGGCCCGGGCCGCGCGACGGGGCTCGAGAGGCCCACGCGTCGAGGTTCGAGTGGCCACGCGTCGAGCCTCCCTCGGGACCGAGCGTGAACGGCTCAGGGTGGCCGTTCACGTCCTCTGCTCGCCTCGCCTCTCGTCAGGGAGGACCGCCGCGGAGGGGGCCGACCGCCGGCCTGGCTCGCGCCCCGCCGTCACCCCCCCAGCGTCGCGAGTCGGGTCGCGAGATCCTCGATCCGGGCTCGCTCGGGCAGGGCCGCGAGCCAGGTCGGCGGGAGGACGTCGGCGCCGGCGGCGCCGGCGAGGAGCATGCCGGCGAGGCAGGCGACCGAGTCGCTGTCGCCGTCGATCCGTGCGGCGCGGTCGATCGCGAGCGCGAAGTCGTGGCCCCAGCGGAGGGCGGCCGTGACGGCGAGGCCGAGGGCGCTCGGCGCGAGCCAGCCGCCGTCGCCGCCGGGGACGGCCGGCTCGTCGAGCCAGTCGACCTCGGCGGCGGCCGCAGGACGCGCGGCGAGCTCGAGGGCGGCCTCGAGCGCGCGGGCCGTCGTCCCGCCGCCCTCGGCCCAGGGGCCGCGCAGGCGCTCGACCGCGCGCGCGACGAGGTCGGGGGCGAAGCGGGCCTCCTCGAGCGTCCAGCGCAGGAGGTGGCTCGCGGCCACGGCGGCCTCGACCGCGTCGGGGTGGGCGTGCGTCACGAGCGACGAGACGCGCGCGGCGGTGGTCAGGTCGTCCCCCGCGTAGGCGAGCGGGAGCGGACAGATCCGCATGACGGACCCGCAGCCGGCCCGGTCGGGCACGCCGCTCGTGCGCCAGTCGCGCCCCGCGCGCCAGCGGCGGGCCCCCGCCAGGCACGTGCTGCCGGGCGCCGTCGACGGCGTGAGCGGGTCGTCGAGCCAGGCCGAGAACTGCGCGCCCACGGCCGCGCCGAAGCGACCGGCGTCGACCGGGCCGGGCCCGTGCTCGAGCGCCGCCTGCGCCAGGTAGAGCGCCATGTGCGTGTCGTCCGTCCAGCGGAACACACCCGGCGACAGGTCCACGGGGGCCGTCCGGACGCGGGCCCCGCGCAGGAACTCGAGCGGCCGCCCGTAGGCGTCGCCCAGGGCCAGGCCGAGGAAGGCCGCGCGGGCGCGATCGAGGGAGGGATTCACGCGGGGCTCCAGGCAGGGGCTCGGTCGGGGACGGACCCCGTCGTGACGCGCGACGGGGCCGCGGACGCAGAGCGTCGCAGGTCCAGGCCGCGCGCGTTGGGCTCGGCCGGAGGCCCGCGGGGTCGGTGCGAGTCGGGTCTGCACACGGTGGACTTCCTCGCGTCAGCCCCGGGCGGCCGCACGCGTCCGTCCTTCGCCGTCGCACAACGCCTGCGGCCTGTGACGGAGGGCGCGGGGGCACGACGGGTGGGGCCGCGTTGGAGCCCGGGGACGCGGCGTGCGCCGCGATCGAGCCCAAGCAGGGAGGGTGGCGTGCCGGAGCAGTTGGAGTGCCACGGATCGCACGTGGAGGCGGCGCGCCGCCAGGCCGCGGAGGAGCGGCTGGCGGGCTGTGCACGCCGCCTGGGGATCGCCGCCCGCGACGTGCGCGTCCGGGTCGTCGACGACCCTGGAGGCCGGAGCGTGGTGGTGTCCTTGCGGGTCCACGGGGTCGAGATCGTGCGCTCGAGCCGCAAGGGTGCCTCGCTCGAGGAGAACCTCGAGGTCCTCGCCGGGCACCTGACCGACCTAGTTCGCAACCTCGAGCGCCGGATCGAGACGCTCGAGCAGGCCCTCCACGGCGACGGGCTCCAGGTGCTCCCGGGCGGGGCGTCCCCCCACGCGGGCCTGCGGCCGAACCTCTACCGCGGCGACATGTCGCTCGAGCAGGTCCAGGAGAAGGCCCGGCGCGCGCTCCGCCGCGTCGGCCGGTCCTGGGAGGACCTGCGCATGACCTGGGACGAGGCCGAGGGCTGGGCCCGCCTGCGCCTGCGACTCCCCGACGGTCGCCACGCCGAGAAGACGAGCACGCAGCAGGCGGACTGGCAGCGGAACCTCGCGGCCCTGGTCCTGTGGCTCGAGACCCGCGCACGGGCGGTCGAGCGCGGGGTCCTGGCCGACCTGCCCAGCGCGCTCTCTGCCTACCTCCTGCCGTACGGCGGCGCCCGGTGACGGCCCGCCGGCTGCGCGTCCGTTGGCGCGTCACGGCCGCCGTCGAGTCGCTCGACCGGCTGCTCGCCGAGCTGCGCGGCGGCGCCGCCGACGAGCTCAGGGCCTCCCTGCGTGACGGTCGGCTCGTCGTCGAGGCGGCCCTGGCCAGGGTCGAGGAGCACCGAGCGCGGCTGCTGCCCCGCGCGGGGGTCGAAGCCGCGCTGCTCGAGAGGCTCGAGCTCGAGGCGCTCCGGGGCGCGCCTTGCGGTGACCTCACGTTCGACCTGCCCGCCCTCGTGCGTGCGGACGTGGCGGGAGGCCCGGCCGAGGTCTCCTCGTTCCTCGACCTCCTCGGCAGCGTCGCGTGGGCCGTCGACGCCGAGCTCCGACTCGGCTCGACGCGCGCGGACCGTCACGCGGTGCGCCTCGCCCTCGAGGCCTGGATCCAGGCGACCTGCGCGCGGACCCGCTCGGGAGCCGACCAGGACGCCGACGTCACGCCGACCTCGGTCGTCGAGGTGCTCGTCGGGCTGCCTCGGGAGGAGGTCCTCCATGTCGCCCGCAGGCTGGGGGTCTCCACGGCGGGCAGCCGCGAGGCGATCGCGCAGCGGGTAGCCGAGGCCCTCGCCGCCACGGGTCACGATCGGACTCAGGCCGTCGAGCTCGTCCTGGGTGTCCTCCGGAAGTCCGGCCTGATCGCGCTCCTCGCGGGCTCGGCGTGGGACGACGGCGACGGCGTCTTCCTGGTGCGAGGCCGCGGGTTCCTCGCCCGGCAGGCACGAGCCACCCTCGAGGACCTCGCCCGGCTGCTGACCCGTGGACAGGTCCGAGCGGCCTCCCTGCGGCCCGACCTCGAAGGCCTGCTCGAGGAGGACGAGGGCGAAGACTTCGAGGACGAGGAGGAGGAGGAGGAGGAGGAGGAGGAGGAGGAGGAGGAGGAGGAGGAGGAGGAGGAGGAGGAGGAGGAGGAGGAGGAGGAGGAGGAGGACGAGGAGGAGGAGGAGGAGGAGGAGGGCGACGACGCTGCGGGGAGCGGCTTCGGCGGGCTTGGCGACGACGAACCGCCGCCTTCCCCGCCTCCTTCCGGCGGCTACGACGGCGGCGCCGTCGGGTCGTGCGACGTCGAGTGGTTCCTCCAGCTCGCCGGCCTCGTCGCAGTCCGTAGCCTGCGTGACCTGACGGTCGCCTGGCGGACGGTCGCCAAGCTGACGCACCCAGACAGCCAAGGCCCCGACGCCTCGCACGACGCCTTCTGCCGCGCGGGGGCCGTCTACGCGCACCTCAAGGTCCGCGTCGCCGCCTGAACGACACGCCCGACCCGGACCGAGCGCGCAGTCCACCCCACGCAGACCCTCCCGTGACCCCTGGAGCTCCCATGCCCCCCCACGACCCCGAGTTCTCCTCCCCGCGGGGCGAGGTGCCCCGTCCGGCCTCGCTGGTGCCCATGCAGACGCTCTGGCGTCGGCTCGCCGCGCCCCTTCGGCGACGGATCGCGGAGAGCGCGGCGGGGCGTTGGCACGCAGGCGCGTTCGAGCCGGACCTCGACGAGTTCCTGGTCGGACGGGTGGCGGCGAGCGTCCGGTTCCGGCCCGCGACGGTCGCGCGCAGCAGTCCCGAGCGTCGGGCCCGCCTGCTCCTCCAGTCCGCCCCCGACCTCGGGGCCCCCCTGCTCCGCGTGCTCCTCGTCGACTGGTTCGTCCATGGCGGCGGGGGGCCGACCCTGGAGGCGGTCTACGAGGCCCTGGGCGTGCCGCACGACGGGACACAGGTCGTTCGCGAGGTCCTGTCCGGTCCGCTCGATCCGGAGCGGACCGTGACCGCGATGGCGCGGCTGGTCGATCAGGCGGGAGAGGAGCAGGAGGCGCTCGGCCTCTGCCTCGAGGTCCTCGGCCACACCTGCTCGCCGGCCTGGGCCCCGGCCGTGCACGCCGGGCTGGCCGCGGTCCGGGCTCCCGTCGTCGGGCACGAGCCCGAGGTCGGCCCGCAGGCCGAGGGCGCGGCGCGTCGGGCGGCGGGCGCCTCGGCGTCGGGCGCGCCCACGTCCGAGGCGGGTCTCGACGCCGGCGTGGGGGAGGCCCGGCCGGGTGAGGCGCCGCCCGAGCCCGTGGGCGGCACGCTCGCCCCGGACCCGCTCGAGGCGGCCGAGGCGTTCACGACGCTCGACCGGCTGCTCGTGCGCACGGTCGTCGCCGCGCTCCAGGGGGTGACCGGCGCGTTCTCGCTCGACGAGGTGGACGACCTCGTGGGCGAGGTCGTCGACCTCAACGACACGCGGCTCGCGAGCCGGTTCCACCTGGGCTTCCTCGACGCCCTGCTCGAGCGCCCGCCGGCGCTCTCCGGCGCAGGCGACAACGCGCCGCGGCGGGCGGCCTACCTGTGCGGGAGGCTCCAGGGCGCCATGCGCCGGCACGGCCCTGCCGGCCTCCTCGCGGCGTTCGACGCGGTGTCGGCCGGCGAGCGCGAGGAGCTGCGCGCGGCCGGCGGGCCGCTCGCCGCGGAGACGGCGCGCGTGCTCGTCCCCGCGCTGCTCGACGCGGGTCGGGTGGACGAGGCCGTGCGCTGGCTGCGGGAGACGTGGCGCCCGGCGGGCCGCCAGGACGCCGAGCTGCTCCTCCGCTGGGCCCGGCACGCGCTGACCGCGGGGCTGCCGGACGACGCGCGCCGGGTCCTCGAGGCGCTCGAGGGCCACCTGCCGCGCCTCTCCGGGGCGCGCGCTGCGAGCGAGGTCGGCTTCCAGCTCCACCGCCGGCGCGCGATCGCCGAGCGGCACCTGGGCCTGGCCGCGGCCGCCGAGGCGAGGCTGCGGGGGCTCGAGGCCGCGGCGGAGACGCCGCTCCAGCGCGCGCAGCTCGTGACCGACCTCGCGCTCGTGGGGCTCGGTGTGCGGGGGCTCGAGGGCCTGGCGCTGCCCGAGGAGCCCACGCAGCGGGCGACCTTCGCCGCGGCGCTCGCGCCGCACGCGCCCGGCCTGCGCGCGGCGGCCGAGGCCGGCGTCCCGCTCGCGAGCTTCCTGCTCGCGCTCGGGGCGCTCGCCCGCGGAGACGACGCGTCCGACGACCGGGCCGAGCCGCTGCGCCGGGCGGTCGCGGCGATGACCGAGGACGACCGGACCTTCTGGGAGCGGTCGGGCGTCCTGCCGCGGGCCCGCGCCGTGCTGGCCCTGCTCGAGCTCCGACGGCTCGACCTGGGCCAGGCCACGGCGGCCGCCGCGAGGCTCGAGACGGCGCTCGAGACGCCGGGCGCGCTCCCGCGGGACCTCGTGGACGACGGGCTCCGGCAGGCCCTGCTCGCCGACGCCCCGGGAGCGGTCGGCCTCGCGAGCGCGTTCCTGCGCGCCCACGGGCCCGCCGTGCTGGACCACGACCTGACGCAGGCGCTCGCCCGGGCGGCCGACGCCGGGGCGCGCGTGGCGCTCGTCGACGCGCTGGAGGCGTCCCCCGCCGGGCGCACGGCGTCCACGCGGTTCGCCCTGCTCGAGACGGCCCTGGGCGGCCTCGTGGCGGCCGGGGACGAGGCGCTCGCCGCGCGGGCGCTCGACGGCCTCGAGCGGCTCGCCTGCGAGGACGGCGAGGCCGCGGCGCTCCTGCGGCTCCTGGCCGACGAGCGCCTGTGGGCCGGCGTCTGGTCGCGCGCCGAGGTCCGCGAGCTGCGCGCCCGGTTGCTCGAGGGCCTGGGCCGGCTCGACGAGGCGGTGGCCGAGCTCTCCGCGCTGGCCCACGCGGCGATCAGCGACGAGGACGAGGAGGCGCCGGAGCTCGTCGCGCGGGTCCGCGCCCTCGGCGGCGCCGCCGCCGACGTCGAGGCCCTCGAGCGCCGCCTCCGCGCGCACGAGGCCCACGGCCCGGCTCCGTCGCCGGTCTCGCCCTTGCCGCGGCCGATCCGGCTCCTGTTCCTGGGCGGCAACGAGACCCAGGCCCGCTACGAGCAGGCGCTGACGGCCTGGCTCGCGGCCGAGCACCCGCTCGTCACGGTCGAGTTCGAGTTCCCGGGCTGGGGCTCGAACTGGGGCCGCCTGATCGAGCGGCTCGCCCCGGCCCTCGAGCGCGCCGACGGGCTCGTCCTCATGCGCTTCGTGCGCACCCAGCTCGGCCGGTCCGCCCGCGCGCGGGCCGGCGAGCTCGGGCTCCCCTGGGTCCCGTGTACCGGCCACGGCGAGCAGGCGATCCGCCGCGCGCTCGAGCGGGCGATCAGCGCCGTGGCCGAGCGGCTGCGCCGGGCGCCGTCGCCCTGAGGGCGAGCGGCTCGCAGCGGGGAGGGCCAGGCGCCCCGGCGCGCGGACGCCTCGTGGCGCGGCGGCCGGGCGCCGTCACGGGCGCCGGGCGTCACGCACAACGGACGGGGCCTGCGCGGGTGTCGGGGCGCCACGGCCTCGACGCGGCCGCGCGGCCGCGTCAGGGGGGCGTCCGCCGGGCGTCCAGCAGGGGATCGAGGAGGTGCGCGTGACGTGGTTCCCCGTGTCGTCGTCCGGGCCCGAGCGGCTCGTGGCGCAGGTGCTCGCGACCGTGCGCGACACGCCGCGGCTCCGCGCGGTCGCGCGCGCGCTGGGGCTGCGGGCCAAGGGCGGGCGGGCCGCGCTCGAGGCGCGGATCGGCGCGAGCGTGGGGGGCTCCCTCCGGGAGCTGACCGAGCTCGTGCGGTTGCTCCGCCGCTCCGAGCTGGCGCCCCTCTGCCGCGCGCTCGGCCTGCCGGTCGACGGCGACCGGCGGGACCTCCTCGACCGCGTCGAGGACCGCCTCGAGCAGCAGCTCGCGCTCGAGGTCGCGAGCGGCCCGACGCCGCAGGCCGCGCGCGCCTCCGCCGGGCATGACCACGAGCAGGTCGAAGAGGTCGCCGCGTGGGCCTACGACGAGGACGAGGAACACGACGACGGCGAGGACGAGGACGAGCAGCTCGAGATCCCGCTGTTCCCCGTGCTCCTCCCGCTCCCGCGCTCGGCCCTCGCGTCGCTGGCCTCGGGGGTCGGGCTCTCGCCGCGGGGCGGCCGGCAGGCGCTCGGCGCGCGGCTGTGCCTGTGGGCGGGGCGGCGCGCCGAGCGCGTCGAGGCCGTGCTGGCGCGCATGCACACGGCCGACCTCCGGCGCGCGGCCGACCTGCTCGAGCTCCGCCCGGGCGGCCCGCGGGAGCAGGTGCTCGGCCGCCTCCGGGGCTGGCTCGCGCAGGTGGGCGTGACCCCCGCCGCCTGCGTCGTCCCGGGCGCGCCCGCCGGGCCGCCGCTGATCGCGGGCCGGTGGGCGCTCGGGCCCGCGCTGCGGACCGACGCGCGCGGCGCCGCGCACGAGGCCGTCGACCTGCGCCTCCCCGGGCGCCCGGGTCGGCACGTGGCGGTCGTCGCGCCGCGCCCCGACGACCACCGGCTCCGGCGCGAGGTCGAGCTCGGCCTGCGGCTCGCCCACCCGCACGCCGTGCGCGCCGTGGACGTCGGCGTCGACCCGGCCGGCTGCGACGTCGCCGTGTTCGTGGACCCGGGCGAGCCGCTCCCGGCCTGGCTCGCGCGCCACGGCCGCCCCGACGCGCCCACCGCCGCCCGCTGGCTGCTCACCGTGGCCTCGGCCCTCGACGCCGCGCACGCGGTGGGCCTGCTCCACGGCGCGCTCGAGCTCGACGCGCTGTGGATCGACCCCGCCGGCGCCGTCCGCGTGGGCGGGTTCCTCCTCGCGGCGCCGCCCGCCCGCCCCGGCCCCTCGGACCCGGCGCCCGGTCCGGACGCGGCCTTCGGGCCGGTCGACCTGGGCTGCCCCGCCGAGGGGGCGCCGCCCGCGGTCGCCCCCGAGACGCGCGCCGCCGGCTACGTCGCGCCCGCGAGCGACCGCTGGGGCCTCGCGCGCCTCGCCGCGCTCCTCCTGGGCGGGCGCGCCGTCGAGCGCCCCGCCGAGCTGGCCGCGCTC
>JANJTH010000760.1 GCA_024711205.1 Planctomycetota bacterium
TCGCGCTCGAGGCCGGCCCGACGGCCCGCAAGGCGACCTGGGTCCCCGGGGCCCGCGCGCCGGGGCGCGCGCCCCCCGGCGCGGTCCCCGCAGGCGCGCTCGTCGCCTGGGACGCCGCCGCGCTCGATGCGGGCCTGCTCCGGCCGGCCCTCGCCGCGGCGAGCACGGGCGACTACGAGGCCTCCCTCGTGCCGCGCGGCGGCGCGTCGGGGCGCGAGCCGTCGCCCTCGCGCTCGGTCGCGGAGCTCCCGCTCCCGCCCCCGCTCTCGGGGTCGATCGTGCGGGTGGCCTTCGACGACCCCGAGGCCGTGCGGCGCTCGCTGCGCGTCCAGACCGGCCTCCTGGGCCTGCTCACGGGCTGGCTGCTCGTCGTGATCGTCGGGAGCGTGGCCTGGAGCGTGCGCGGCGCGCGCGAGGCCGCGCGCAGGCACGCGGCGCGGGAGGCGTTCCTCGCCCGCGCCTACCACGAGCTCCAGACCCCGCTCGCCCTCCTGCGCGCGGCGGCCGAGTCGATCGAGCGCGGCGCGCTGACCTCGCCCGAGGACCTGGCGCGCGCGGCGGGGATCGTCGTGCGCGAGGAGGGCCGCCTGACGCGGACCGTCCGGCGGCTGCTCGGCCTCCTGCGCCTCGAGCACGAGCTCGATGCGTGGGCGCCCGCGGCCGCCGAGGTCCGCGACGCCGCGGAGGGCATGCGCGGGGCGCTCGAGGCCGCGGGGCTCGCGCTCGCGCTCGAGCTCCCCGCGGGCGACGCGGAGGCGCCGGGGGGGCTGCTCGGCGACGCCGCGCGGGAGCTGCTCGCGAACGCGCTGCGCCACGCGCCCGGCTCGCCCCGCGTCCGGCTCGCGCTCGCCCCCGCGGGCGACCGGCTGCGCCTCGTGTGCGAGGACGCGGGGCCCGCCGGCGCGGGCGAGGGCGGCCCTGCCCGCGAGCCGGAGGCCCGAGCGCGCGGGCCCGGCGCGGAGGACGCGCCCGGCTCGACCGGGCTCGGCCTGGCGCTGCTCCGCGAGGGCCTGCGGCTCGTGGGCGGCGAGCTCCGCCTCGGGCCGTCGGCGTGGGGCGGCCTGCGCGTCGAGGTCGAGGTGCCGGCCCGCGCGCCCGACCACGCCGCCCCCGCGCGGCCGACCTGACGCCGCCGGGCGGGGCCCGCTGGCCGGGGCCGCCCGGGTGTGTCAGTGTCGACGTCGTCGCGTCCTCGCGCGGTCCCCCAGGGGGGCCCGGCGCGCGGGGGTCGGGGAGGGGGCATGTCGGGGCCCGGCTCGCTCGCGCACTCGCCCGCGCGCCTCCACGCCCTCGCCGAGCGGTTCGAGCTCGCGGGCGAGCTCGGCCGCGGCGGCATGGGCGCCGTCCTCCGCGCGCGCGAGCGGACGTCCGGCCGCGAGGTCGCGCTCAAGCTCATCCTCGCGGACTCCGTGCTGCGTGGCGGCGGGCCCGCCGGGCTCGCCCGCGTCGAGCGGTTCCGCCGCGAGGGGCTCGTCACGGCGCAGCTCGAGCACCCGGGGATCGTGCGGCTGCTCGCCGCGGGCGACGCCGCCGGCGCCCCCTGGCTCGCCTACGAGCTCGTCGAGGGCGCCCGCACGCTCGAGCAGGCCTTCGCGGGCGCGCCGCGCCGGCAGCGCCTCGTCTGGGTCGCCGAGGCCGCCCGCGCGCTCGGGCACGCCCATCGGCGCGGCGTCGTGCACCGCGACGTGAAGCCCGGCAACGTGCTCGTCGACAGGCAGGGGCGCGTGCGCGTCGTCGACTTCGGGCTCGCGCTCGCGGCCGGCCTCGAGCGCCTGACCCAGAGCGGGCAGCTCCTGGGCACGCCCCTCTACATGGCGCCCGAGCAGGTCGAGGGCAGCCGCGGCGAGGTCGCCCCGCCCACCGACGTGTGGGCGCTCGGCGTGATCCTCTACCAGGCGCTCACCGACGCGCTGCCGTTCGCGGGCGAGTCCGCGCCCGAGCTGATCGGGCAGATCCTCGCGGCGACGCCCGCGCCGCCCCGCCGCCTCGACCCGAGCGTGCCCCGCGACCTCGACGCGATCGTGCGCCGGGCGCTCGAGCGGGTCCCGCCCGACCGCTACCGCGACGGGGACGCCCTCGCGCAGGACCTCGAGCGGTTCCTCCGCGGCGAGCGCGTCGAGGCCCGCCCGCGCGGCGGGGGCCCCCGCGGCCCGCTCGCGCTCGGGCTCGCGCTCGGGCTCGCGCTCGGCGCCGCGCTCGGGCTCCCCCTCGGCCGCGGGCTCGCGCCGGCGGCGCCGCCCCCGACCACCGGGCCGCCTCGCCTCCTGCTCGACGAGCCCGCGCCGGCGGCCGCGGAGGCGCGCGGGGCCGCGGCGCGGGCCCCGACGGCCCTGTTCGAGGAGGCCCTCGTCGTCGCCGGCCGGGTCGAGGGCGGCGCGGGCTGGGTCGACCTGCGCGCGGGGGAGCAGGCGGCGCGGCTGGCGCCGGGCGGGTCCTTCCGCCTGCGCGTCCCCGTCGCGCTCGGGCGTGGCGACGTCGTCGTGCGCGCGCAGGACGAGGCCGGCGCCGCGGCCGAGGTCCGCCTGCCCGTCGTGCGCCATGACGCGCCGCCGTGGTTCGCGGCGGCCCCCCACCGCCCCCCGCTCCCGCTGCCGCCCGACCTGCGGTTCGGCGAGGCGCCGGGGACCTACGTCCACGAGCGCGACGGCAGCGTCCTCGCCTGGTGCCCGCCCGGGGCGTTCGACATGGGGCCCCCCGGCGCGCGCCGCCGCGTGACGCTCTCGCGCGGGTTCTTCCTCGGGCTCACCGAGGTCACCTGGGCGCAGTTCGAGCGGTTCCAGCGCGCGGCGCGCCGCGCCGTCGACCCGACCGCGCGGATCAGCAACCTGGGCCAGGTCCACCAGGCGCAGGACCGCGACCCGGCGGGCCGCCTGACCTGGACCGACGCCCGCGACTACGCGCGCTGGGCGGGGCTGCGCCTGCCGACCGAGGCCGAGTGGGAGTGGGCCGCAGGCGGCGCGCGCGGGACCGCCTACCCGTGGGGCGACGACCCGCCCACGGCGGCGCTCTGCAACGGCATGGACGTGCCCGGCACGCCGCGCGTGCCGCTCGCCGTTGGCAGCCTGCCCGCGGGGGCCGGCCCGTTCGGGCACCTCGACCTGGCGGGGAACGTCGCCGAGTGGACGGCCGACCGCTGGGAGGGCGAGCCCGGCCCCGAGCCCGCGACCGACCCGACGGGCGCCCCCGACCCGCGCGACGGCGACCTCGGCCGCCGCGTCCACAAGGGCGCCGCGTGGTGGGGCGGCGCGGGCGACCTCCCGCGCTGGAGCCGAGGCGTCGACGGGCACGACCACGCCGACCCGCGGATCGGTTTCCGGGTCGCGCGCTGACCCGGGGCGGCCCCGCGGCTCACGCCGCGCGCGCGCGCAGCCGGGCCGCCGCGGCCGCGCGCAGGCGCGCGGCGAGCGCGCGCCAGGCGAGACCGAGGCCGACGAGGCCGAGCCCGGCGCCCCACACGGCGGGCTCGACCCAGAACGCGAGGCCGAGGCAGCCCGCGAGCCCGAGCGCGGGGACGACGCGCGGGACGAGCCGGTCGCCGGGCGGCAGCCGGAGCGCCGCCAGGTTCGTGATCGCGTAGTAGACGAGGACCGTGAAGGCGCTGAACGACCACGTCGCGCGCACGTCGCCCGGGAGCACGAGCCCCCCCACGAGCGCCGCCACCGCGAGCACGGCCCGCCGCGGCGAGGCGCTGCCCGGGTCGACGCGCTCGAGCCAGCCCGGGACCTCGCGGCGGCGCGCCATGGCGAGGAGCACGCGCGAGAGCCCGAGGAGGAGGTTCAGGAGCACGCCGGCCATCGCGGTGACGGCGCCGATCGCCACGAGCCAGGCCACGCCCGGGGCGCCGAACCCGCGCGCGAGCACCTCGAGCGGCGCCGCCGTCCCGCCCGTCGCGGCGGCGAACCCGGGCGCGCCCACGGCGCCCGTCGCGACGACGACGACGGCCAGGTAGACGGCGGTCGTGAGCGCGAGCGCGAGCACGACCGCGCGCGGGATCGTGCGCCGCGGGTCGCGCACCTCCTCGCCCAGCGTCGCGATCCGCCCGTAGCCCGTGAACGCGACGAACGCGAGCGCGGCCCCGTGCAGGAGCCCGGGCACGTCGGCCGCGCCGGGCGCGAGGAGCGGCGCGAGGTGCTCGCCCCCGCGCGCGAGCGCCGCGGGCAGGCCGGCCGCGACGAACGCGCCGAGCGCGAGCAGCGTGACCGTGACGATCGCCGTGTTCGCGCGGTCCGAGCGGCGGAGCCCGCCCTGGACGAGCGCCGTCAGCGCGAGGAGGCCCGCGAGCCCGAGCACGACGCGCTCGCCCCGGGCCGGCGCGCGGCCCGCGAGCTCGAGCGCGTAGCCGGCGAGCCCGAGCGCGGCGGTCGCCGCCGAGGCCGACTTCGCGCACAGGAACATCCACCCGGCCGTGAAGCCCGACCGCGGGCCGAGCAGCCGGTGGCCGTACTCGTAGGTCCCGCCGCTCACCGGGTGCGCGGCCGCGAGCGCGGCGCTCGAGAGCCCGTTGCAGGCGGCGACGAGGGCCGCGAGCGCGACGGCGAGGACCGCGTGCGCGCCGGCGACGCCCGCGACGACGCCGAGGCTCACGAACACGCCCGTCCCGAGGATCGAGCCGAGCCCCATGAAGGCCGCGCCCGCCACGCCGATCGTCCGCCGGAGCTCACCGCCCCCCGGGCCGGGGCCAGGCGGGGGGGCATCCGGCGCGGTCACAGGCTCCGGGCGAGCCAGAGGCCGAGCCCCAGCGCCGCGAGCATGCTCCCGAAGGCGCCCAGGGCGAGCCAGCGCAGGGCGCGGTCGCCGAGCGCGACGACGAGGGACGCCTTGACGACCGTGTTGCTCAGGACCGCGAGCGCGACCGTCGTCGCCGCGACCTCGGGGAGCTGGCGGCGCGCGCCGACGAGGTTCGCCATGGCGAGGCTGATCGCGTCGACGTCGGTCAGGCCGGTCACGACGGCGACCACGTAGAGGCCGGCCTGCCCGAACAGGGCCTGCGCGACCTGGGCCGTGACGAGGACGAGGCCGAACACCGCGCCGAACTTGAGCGCCGGCCCGATCTCGAACGGGTTCTTGAACGAGACGGGGACCGCGGCCTGCCCCTCGCGCCGCCACAGGGCGAGCGCGCCGACCGAGAGGCCGCCCACGACGACGACGGCGAGGAGCGGGAGCGCGACGACGCGGGCGAGCGGCGGCGCGAGGAAGGTGAGCACGAGGAGGAGCCGGAGCGGCATGATCGCGTTCGCGACGAGGATCCCCATGAGGAGCACCGGGGCCAGGTCGGGCCGCTCGCGGCTGCGCTGCGCGTAGGAGAGCGAGGTGGCCGTCGAGGAGGCGAGGCCCCCCACCGCGGCCGTGACGAGCAGGCCGCGGTGGAGGCCGATCGTCTGGCTCAGCACGTAGCCCGTGAACGAGATCCCCGAGATCAGGATCACCATCCACCACACCGTGCGCGGCGCGAGCGACAGCTCGTGCCACCAGGGCGGCGGCGCGGCGGGCTCGGGCGTCTGCGGCGGCGCCGCGGGCGGCGGCGCGCCCGGCGCCGCCGGG
>JANJTH010000601.1 GCA_024711205.1 Planctomycetota bacterium
CGCCGGGCGCGAGGGCCTCGAGCGGGCGCTCGACCGGCTCGGCGCGGCCGGCGGCGACGACGCGCTGCCCGTCCTCCTCGAGGCGCTCGCCCACGGCGAGGCGCTCGCCGCGCGGCCCGGCCTGCGCGCGGTCCTGCCGCCGCTCCTCGAGCCGCTCGACCGGCGCGGCCTGCGCGTCGTGCCGCTCGAGCTCGAGGACGCCGAGGCCGCGGCCCGCGCGACCCCCGAGGCCTTCGACCCGCCGCGCCGGGTCCCCGCGGAGGCGGCCCCCGGCGCCGTCGTCGGGGTCGAGCGCCGGGCCGTGCTCGGCCCCGACGGCCCGCGCCGCAAGGGGCGGCTGCGGGTCGCCGCGGGGCCGCCGACCGAGGCCTACCGGCTCGTGCTCGCGGCGCAGGAGGGGCTCGCCGCGCACGTCGCCCCGGGCGAGCTCGCGCCGGCCCGCGCCGACCTCGAGGCCGTGCTCGAGCAGCTCCTCGCGACGCCGCCCGACCACCAGCACCTGGTCACGATCTCGGCGCTCAACGCGCTGCTCAAGCACGGGGTCAAGGACAAGCTCGGGCGCGAGCTCAAGGACCTGCTGCGCCGCCACGGGATCCGCGAGATCCTCGCCTACCCCGACTACGACGCGAGCAAGCTCGGCGCCGGCAAGCTCGAGGAGGTGCGCGTCCGCTCCGAGCGCGCGCGCGGGAAGATCGTGCGGATCCTCCGCCCCGGCTACGAGCGCGAGTCCGACCGCTCGGTCGTCCAGAAGGTCCTGGCCGAGGTCTCCCGGTGACCGATTCGAGGGGGGCGCGCCGCGGGGGCGGCGCGGGTGCCTCGCTGGGCGGCTGCCGGCGCGCCCCCCACGAATCGGTGCGGGGGGGCGGGGGCGGGAGGGCGCGACGGAGGGGCCATGCCCGACGTTCGGGCATGGGCCCGCCCAGGGAGGTCGGGGCTTCGCCCCGGAGCGCGAGGCGCCGCGGCTACCGCGCCACGAGCACGCGGGCGCGCGCGCCGGCGCCGGGCGTGGGCTCGAGCGCGAGCCGGAGCGTGGGGCCGAGCTCCCGGAGGGCGGGGGTCAGGTCGTAGGCCGAGGTCGCCTGGACCGGGCCCGTGTGGCCAGGGTGGAGGCCCGCCGCGGCGCCGCCGCCGAGCGGGGCGACCTCGACCCGGCGGGCGACGCCGTCCCGGTCGACGCCCGTGGCGAGGACCCGCGGGGTCCGGGCCGGCGCGTCGGCGGTGGGGGCGAGCGCGTGATCGAGCCGGAGGACCGCCCTCCGCGCGCCCGCGAGCTCGAGCGTAGGCGAGACGAGGCGCTCGGCCCCGGGGGCGGCGCCGTCCAGGTCGTCCCCGCGGGCCGCCTCGGCGTCCGCGTCCGCGAGGGCCACGCGAGCCCAGTCCGCGCCGGCCAGGTCGTGGTCGGCGACGACCTCGGCGCACGCGCTCGCGTCGGCGAGGCGGACGGCGCCCAGGCGCGCCTCGACGACCTCGGCCTCGGCGACGAGCAGGCCGTCGACGCACCAGGCGCCCGCGTCGGCGTCCGCCGCGGCGAACACGAGCTCGACCCGGACCTCCTGGCCCGCGAAGGGCGAGAGGTCGAACCAGGCGTCGCGCCAGCCGCGCGAGCGGCCCGTGAAGCCCGCGGCCCCGTCGAGCGCGGCGACGGCGCGGCGCGGGTAGCCGGCGCCCGGCTCGAGCACGACGACGGCCCCCGCGGGCGTGACGACGCGCACGTGCCCGGCCGCGCGGCCCTCGGCCAGGTCGAACCGGTGCTGGAACGTGAGCGCCGGGCGGCGGGCGCGCGTCAGGTCGAGCGGTGGGGTCGCGATCGCGCCGCTGCCGGGCGCCTGCGCCACGAGGCACGCGTCGCCGGGCCGCCCGGCCGCCGGCGCGAGCGCGCCCACGAGGGGCCGCACGGCCCACGCCGCGGCGCCGCCCGCGAGGTCCCGGGGGCCGCCCGCGAGGTCCGCCGCGAAGAGCACACCGGCGCCGTCGCCGGCCCCGCCGGGGCCCGGGGGCGGCGGGGCGGGCACGGGCTCGTACTCGGCGATCGTGTAGGGCTGCGTCGCCATGTCGAACGGCTCGTAGCCGAGCGCGCGCACGGCGCGCGCGCCGCCCGTCGCCTTGTCGATCGCGTAGATCACGCCCCGGCCGTTGCCGTCCGGGCCGGCCGCGAACAGGTCACCCGCGCCGGAGAAGCCCATGCCCCAGATGTCGCGCGAGACGCCGAGCGGCCCGATCTCCGTCTGGCGGCCGGTCCCGCGGTCGAGCGTCACGAGCGTGACGCCGCGCCGGCCCGCGACCGACGCGTAGAGCCCGCCCGTCGTCGGGTCCACCGCGAGGTCGCCCGCGAACGGGTTCGGCCCGTCGCCCACCCAGGTCGAGCGCCCGGTGCGCGGGTCGACCCGGTAGAACTCGACGTCGCTGCCCGAGTAGAGGAAGCCGTTGCGGCCCTCGCCGAAGGTGTTGCCCCACACGTCGCCGCCCACGTCCGCGAAGCTGCGCGTCGTGAGGTCGTAGGTCCGGACCGGGCCCGAGCGGAAGTAGCTCGCGAGCTGCAGGTAGAGCGTGTTCGCGGCCGGCCCCGACGAGATGCTGAACGCGCCGGTCCGCGTGACGATCACGGCCTCGTAGGTCCAGTCCGCCGCGTCGTACTCGTAGATCGTCCCCTCGCTGTCGTTGATGTAGATCTTCGTGAGCCCGGTCGGCGCGCCGCTGCCCCAGTAGGTCCCGCCCGACGACGGGCCGGTCCCCGCGGGACCCGACGAAGGGGCGGGCGCGGGCGCGGTGGCCGGGGCCGGCGCGGTGGCCGGGGCCGGCGCGGGGGCCGGGGCGGGCGCGGTGGCCGGGG
>JANJTH010000772.1 GCA_024711205.1 Planctomycetota bacterium
GAGCGCGCGGGCGGCGATCACGGGCGGCCCCCGAAGCGCGGGAGCGCGGCCGGGGGCGGCTCGAGTGAGGGGGCGGGCGGCGCGGCGAAGGGGTCGGGCGCAGGCGCGTCGAGCGGCGTCGAGGGGGGGCCGGGCTCGGGCGCGGGCGGGGCGTGCTGCGAGGCGGGCGCCTCGCCGGGCGGGGCCTCGTCTTGCGGCTCGGCCCCGCCGAGCGCGCGGCGCGGCGTGGCGACGAAGCGGCGGTTCACGTCGAGCAGGTGCGCGCTCGCCGTGACCACGGCGCCGGCCTCGACGACGCAGCCCGGCGCGAGGTAGGAGCCGGCGCCCAGGAACGCGCCGGCCTCGATGCGCACCCGCTTCACGTAGAGGAGCATGTTGCTCCGCGTCGGCGTCACGAGGTGGCAGAACACGCCGCTGCGATGCCCGAACACGACGCCGTCGCCCACCTCGAGCAGGCTCCGGTCGGTGACCTCGACGAGCGGGGTCCAGTAGACGCGCCGGCCGATCCGCGAGCCCCAGGCCCGCAGCCAGAGGGAGTAGAGCCCCGGGACGAGCCGGAGCGGGACCTCGAGCGCGGGGAACGCGATGTAGAGCGCCTGGATCATGTGCCCGCCGTACCACGGCGAGTAGCTGGGGCCCACGAGGCGGCTCGGGCCCTCGCGGAGCGGGAAGAGGAGGCCGTGCAGGCGGAAGGACAGGAGCGGGACGAGGTAGAGGAGGGCGGGGAGCGCGAGCGCGGGCGCCCAGCCCGGACGCGCGAGGAGCCAGCCCGCGCAGGCGAGCGCGGCGAGGCCGAGCGCGGCGGGGTAGAGCGACATGACGTGCCCGAGGAGCGTCATGCGGGGGGCAAGAGGGGGAAGAGGAAGAGGGGGAAGAGGAAGAGGAAGAGGAGGAGGGGGAGGGGAGGAAGAGGGAGGGCAAGGGCAAGGGCAAGGGCAAGGGCAAGGGAGGAAGGGCGAGGGGCAGGTGTGGGGGGAGGGGGGAGTGACCTGGAGAGCGGGGCGCCCTCGGGGGAAGGGGCGAGCGTGTCGGGGGCCGCGGGAACGGGAACGGGAACGGGAAGAGGTGACCCGTACTGCGGGGCGCCCACCGGAGCGGGGAAGGGCCAGAGCAGGCGGCGGGCGAGGCCGAGGGGCGTCGGGACGCCCAGGGCGGGGGGACCGCCGGCGAAGGCGGGGCCCGAGAGCCAGGTCCCGCACAGGCGGTCCCACACGTTCAGGTTCTGCCCGAAGTTGCCGGGGGGCGCGTCCGCGGCGTGGTGCCAGGCGTGGTCGCGCGGCAGCACGAGGACCAGGCCGAGCAGGCGCTCGAGGCGACCGCCGGCGGGCAGGTCGAGGTCGCTGTGGCGCCACAGGTCGAGCGCGGCCGTGAGCGTGACCCCCGCGAGCCAGCCGGTCGGGTCCTCGAGCACGAGGACGGCCGCGCCCGTGAGCCAGAACGGGACGAGCAGGAGGTGCGCCCAGAGCGTGTTGCGGGCCGTGCCGAGCACGTCGAGGTCGGTGACGGTGTGGTGAACGAAGTGGGCCGGCCAGAGCGCGCGCGTGTGCAGGAGCCGGTGGTTCGCGTAGTAGAGCGCGTCGAGGAGCACGAAGCTCGCGGGGAGCACGAGCCAGCCGGGCAAGGCCACGCTCCCGCGCAGGTCGGGCGCGAGGGCGCCCGTCACGGCCCAGGCGAGCGCGACGTGGGCGAGCGGGAGCAGGACGCCCTGCGCGAGCAGGCTCACGACGTCGAGCGCCCAGTCCGCCCATGGCTTCGCGCGGTAGCCCGCGCGCGCGGCCGGTCGGCGGCAGCGGAGCGCCACGAGCAGCCAGAACGCGAGGACCCCGACGAGCAGCGCCATGTCGCTCAGACCCGGAACGTGAGCTCGGCCGTGCGCGGAGGGAGCCGGCGCGGGTCCCGCCCCGCGCGCAGCTCGGCCGCGATCGACTCGACGAGGACCTGGATCGCGTCGGCCGCCGTGTTGTGGAACTCCTCCCCGTAGCGGGCCACGACCTCGGCTTGCCAGCGGACGACCTCGACGTCCTGGTCGATCACGCGCTGGCCCTGCGCGCGGATCACGCGCCGGACGACCCAGTCGAGCGGCGTCCAGGCGCTGAACGCGCCGAACCGGTAGAGGAGGTCGGTGTAGAGCAGCGTGTGGCCGTCCTCCTCGGGGACCGCCTGCGAGATGATGAACAGGCTCTTGCCGGGCGAGAACACGTACTCGACCTCGGTCACGTTCGGCATGTGGAAGTTGTCGCGGTGCTCGATCGGGCCGCCGCCCGGGTTGAGGAACCACCCGAACCAGCCCAGGTTGCTGTCCTCGCCCGCGTACTCGACGTGGACCGAGCCGCGCTCGGTGCGGCGGATCGTGGCCCGGATCGGCTGCTGCCGCTCGACGCGGAAGATCCCGCGATGCACGAACGGCGTGTGCGTCACGTCGATGTTGTTCACGGCGATGTGCGTCATGTCGCCGCGGTAGCGGTTGCGGAGCCGCACGCGCCGCCAGCCGGGCTCGCCCAGGCGCGGGTAGCGATAGGGCTCGAGCGCGGCGGCGTCCGGCGCGAGGTCGCCCGGGGGGGCCAGCCGGACGTAGACGTAGCCCTGCTGCTCGCGGACCTCGAAGGCGCGCGCCGCGCGGCGGGCCACCGGCACGAACGCGGGCCCCTCGGCGGGGACGGCCACGACCTGGCCCGAGGGGTCGTAGAGCCAGCCGTGGTAGGGGCAGCGCACGCGCCCGGCCTCGACCTTGCCGCAGGAGAGCGGGGCGTTGCGGTGCATGCAGCGGTCGCGCAGGGCCGCGGGCCGGCCGTCGGGGCCGCGGAACAGGGCGAGCCACTCGCCGCGCACGATCCGCCGGAGCGCGCGGCCCGGCGGGAGCTCCTCGCTCGCGCAGGCGACCCACCAGAACGCGTCGAGCGAGAGCCCGGCGCCCGCGAGGCCTTCGGGGTGGACCGCGGCGTCAGGCCCCGCGTCGGACTCGGCAGCCGTCGCGGACGCCAGGCGGCGCGGGGCCGAGCCTGGCTCGCGCGCGGGCTCGGCGCACGCGGGCTCCGGCCCCGCGGACTCGGCGCGCAGGGGCTCGATCGGCGTGGCCTCGCGCGGCGGGGCCGCGGGTGGCGCCTCGGGCGCGCTCACGTCGGGGCCTCGGGGTGGCGGTCGAGGGTCACGTCGCAGGTCAGCTCGAGCTGGCAGGCGAGGCGCGCCGCCGGGTCGTCCGGGGCGAACAGGTCGAGCACCTCGCGCTCCTCGGGGGACGGCGGCGCGAGCGGCGCGGACGTCGCCGCGACGCGGACGAGGCAGGTGCCGCACACGCCCGTCCGGCAGCCGAACAGGAGCGGCGAGTTCACGGCGGTCAGGTGGGCGAACAGCCGCGCGCGCGCGGGCACCGCCACCGCCGGGTGGCTCTCGCCCGTGAACGCGACCCGGCACGCGGCGGTCACGGCCTCCCCGCTCTCACGCGCCCGGCCCCGGCGGAGCTCTTCCCGTTCCCGTTCCCGCTCCCGTTCCCGCGGCGACCGGCTCCTTCGCACTCCGTTCCCCGGCGCGCGCCCACGCGCCCGCCCGCAGCGGAGCTCTTCCCGGTCCCGTCTCCGCTCACGACCCCGCTGCCCCGCCCGCGAGCGCCGGGGCGCCCTCCGTCGCCGCCGCCGCCATCTCTGCCGCCGGCCCCGCCCCCGGCCGCGGCGCCGGCACATCGCGCAGCCGGCCCGCGGTCCGGGCGAACCGCGCGAACCCGCGCCGGTTCTCGGCCAGCACGCGCTCGACCGAGCTCGCGCCGATGATCGACATCTCGCGGTTCTCGCGCGTCACGTGCGGGAGGCCCTCGAGGTAGCGCTTGTAGGACTCGACCGCGGTCCGGTGGGTCTCGGCGCTCTTGCGCAGGCCCTCGCTGTCCTCGCAGAAGCATCGCCGGAGCATGTCGAGCGCGCCCGCGTGGTCGAGGCCGAAGCAGGGCGCGCGGAGGACCCGGTAGACCTTCGGGTAGAGCGCGGGGTCGTGCCAGAAGATCCCGTTGATCGCGGCCGAGAAGCGCCGGTGGTCGCGCTGGCAGCCGCGGAGGGCCATGTTCGCGACGAGCGCCTCGAAGCGGGTCGGCGGCCGGAGCGAGCGGAGCACGTCCTGGCTGATCAGCATCGAGCTGTTGAAGTGGTAAGACTCGTCCTGGAAGTGGTAGTCGCTGATCCGCGCGGGGAGCGGCGCGTCCGGGAGGTCCTGCGCGAAGGCGGCGAGCCGGCCCTGCGCGATCTTGCCGTTGAGCGTCCGGAGCCCGCGGACCGTGAAGTACTGGCAGGCGATGAACGCGTTGCCGGACGACAGGAGCCCGAACGTGCGGAGCTGGAGCCGCTTCCACCAGGCGCGGAACGGGCCGGCGTCGGCGAAGATCATCGTCTCGGCGAACGGCCCGCGCATGGGGTAGGTGAACACGCGCTCGCCGAACAGCGCGTGCTCGACGGCCTCGCCGACGCGCTTGAACGCGGCGATGTGCGCGCGCTCCTGCGCCGACTCGAGGTCGAGCGTGTCGCAGACGAGGCGGAACCCCTCGAGCTGGTAGAGGCCGGCCGCGCTCGTCTGGTTGTAGAAGATCGTCGCGATCTCGGCCGAGACGATCTGCGCGTAGTAGGCGACCCAGTAGAGCTGGTTGAGCACGACGCGCTGGGCCGCGCTGGCCTCCGCCCAGAGCGGGGTCCCCCACAGGAGCGCGAGGTCGTCGGGGTTCCAGGGGACGTCCTTGCAGGCGGCGTAGTCGAACGCGGCGGCGGCCGCGTCGAGCTTGGCCGTGTGGTCCTGGGCCCGGTTGCGGCGGTGGTTCAGCTCGAGGCGCTTCGTCGTCTTCGCGTCGTCGGCGAGGCGCGGGCCGTCGTGGGGGAAGGGGCTCGTCACGCGGGCCTCCTGGGCGGGCTGGGCTGGAACGCGCCGCGCTCGTCGAGCCGGGCCGCGACCGCGCGGGCGGCCGGGGCCTTCGCGAGCAGGCGGCGCAGCACCTCGAGCCGCTCGCGCGCGTGGGCCTCGGCGCCGAGGTCGCGGAGCACGCCTGCGCGCTCGGCGGGCGAGAACCCGCCGAGCGCGCGCTCGAGCGCGGCGGCGACGCCGAGCGGGCCCGGGGCGACGAGCGCGAGGAAGCGCGCCAGGACGTCCTCGAGGAACGCCTCGTCGAGCGGGCCGGGCTCGCCCGCGAGGACGACGCCGCTCCCGTGGTGGGCGGCCTCGTCCGCGACGATCGCCTCGAGCGCGGCGCGGAGGGCGGGGCTCGCGCAGGCCCGGGCCAGCCCGGCGTAGTGGACGAGGCCCCAGCCCTCGAGGACGACCTGGACGACGACCTGGAGCCCGCGCCGGTCGCCGCGCTCGATCGCCTCGGCGAGGAGCGCCAGGAACGGGTCCGGGGCGCCTTCGCAGGCGGGCTCCTCGTCGAGGAACCCGCCCACGAGGTCGAGGTGACGGGCCTCGTCGGCCGCGAACAGCGCGTAGAGCTGCCGCTCGTCCTTCGACCCGGCGAGGAGCAGCATCTTGGCGCCGAAGGCGAGCCCCGCCTTCTCGATGAACCACGCCTCCGAGAGCGCGGCGCGCCCGCAGGCGTCGAGCGCCGCCGCCTGCTGCGCGGAGCTCGCCTGACGGTAGGCGGGCACCCGGTCGAGGCCCCAGTGCGTGGCCGACCAGTGCGCGTGGCCCGGCGGGCGCGCGGGCGTCTCCGCGGTGCGCCTGCGGACGAGCGCGCGCAGGCGGTGCTCCGGCGGGAGGCCGGGGAGGGCGAGCCCCGCGCGGACGTCCACTCAGGCCGCCTCGAGCTGCCCGGTCGGCGTCGCCGAGGCGGGCGGCGCCGTCGCGGTCGGCGGGAGGACCGGCGCGGCCGGGGCGCGCGTCGGGGCCCCCGCCGCCGGCCGCGGCGCGACGAGGGCCCTGACCCGCTGCCACTGCTTCTTGAGCGCGTAGACGAACGGCATGGACCAGGTCATGCGCGCGAGGCAGCACAGCTCGGTCCCCTCGCTCCAGGTCGGGTTGAGCCGCTCGAACAGCGCGATCCTGGGGTCGGCGCGCTCCCGCTCGGTGATCGGCGCGACGTGCGGGCGGAGCTGCCCGAGCGAGCGCTCGAACCGGATCAGGCCCGCCTGCGGGTCGTAGGCGGTCCCGAAGTGCGTCGCGCCGAACGCGTCGATCAGGCCGCGCGCCCAGGCGGGCGTCGGCGCGTCCGCGCTCGGGTAGTGCTCGCCGAAGTTGTTCGCCATGAGCAGATAGGTCTTGTAGCCCTTCGAGATGAGGAACCACCACAGGGGCCGGAGCGGATGCCGGAGCTTCTTCACCAAGAGGTACTTGAGGAACGCGACCCCGAGCGCCTTCTGGCCCCAGTGGGCCCGGTCCACGACCGTGTCGCCCGAGAACACGCCGTGGTGCGTCTTGCCGCCGACCTCGAGGCGGACGGCGACGAGCGTCGAGAAGCCCTGGACCTGCCCCTCGCCGTCGCGGAGCACGATCACGTCGTCCTTCGCCGCGAGGTCCGTGCAGAACTGCTCGTAGCTGACGTGCTCGTAGTAGCGGGCGAAGAGCTGGAACATCTTCGCGCGCTCGAACTCCTTCACGGAGCGGACGGGGAGGACCTCGGCCACGAGCTTGGACATGCGGGCTCCAGTGCGGGGGCGTTGAGCAACGCAAAGGGCGGGCCGTGACCTTGACACGGAGAGGAGCCCTGGGGGTTGGTGCGGGAGGGGTTGTGGCTGCGTGAGGATCCAACCAGCGCGCACGCCGGGTCGGATCCGGTGCGGGTGAGACGGTGCTGCTACGGACCTGGGAGAGGAAGGAGCGAAGGGAAGTGAGAGGGCGAGGGCAAGGGCAAGGGCAAGGGCAAGGGACTACGACGCGGGGAGTTGCGTGGGGGCGGTGGGTGGAGGAGGCCCTGATCCGTAGGCCAAGGCGAGGAGCGGCCAGGGGTTTGCCTGGGGGGAGGCCCATGACCACGACCCGGCGCGTCCTGATCACCGGATGCTCCTCGGGGTTCGGGCGGCTGCTCGTGCCCGCCTTCCTCGCGCGGGGGTGGGAGGTGGTGGCCACGCTGCGCCGGGCCGACGAGCGGGCGGGGCTGTTCGAGGCGGAGCGGGCGCAGCACGGCGCGCGGCTCGAGCTCGCCTCGCTCGACGTGACCGACGCGGACGCGCGCGCGCGCGTGGTCGAGGCCGCGGGCGGGCGCCCCCTCCACGCGCTCGTGAACAACGCGGGCTACGGGCAGCTCGGCGCGCTCGAGGACCTCTGCGACGACGACCTCCGCCGTCAGCTCGACACGAACGTGCTCGGCGCGGCGGCGCTCACGCGCGGGCTGCTCCCGGCGCTGCGCGACGGGCGCGGCGCGCTCGTGTTCGTGTCCTCGATCATGGGGCGCGCCGGCTACCCGCTCTCGTCGGCCTACTGCGCGAGCAAGTTCGCGCTCGAGGGCCTCGGCGAGGCGCTGTTCCACGAGCTCCGCCCCCACGGCGTCCGCGTGCACCTCGTCGAGCCGGGGGCCCACCGGACCGGCTTCGGGGACGGCGCGCGCTGGGGCGCGGGCGCCGTGCCCGCATACGCCGGGCAGACGCGCGGGTTCCGGGCCTTCCTGGCGCGCCTGCGCGCCGGCCCGGGCAACCCGCCCGACCCGGTCGTGCGGGCGATCGTGCGCGCCTGCGAGCGGCCGAGCGGGCGCCTGCGGCTCCCGATCGGCCGCGACGCGCGCTTCACCCGGCTCCTCGGCGCCCTGCCCGACCGGCTGCGCCTGTGGGTCTTCGCGCGCGTGTTCGCGCGCGCGCTGCGCGACCCCGGGGCGTGAGCGCCCGCCTCGACGGCCTGCTGCTCCTCCCGCTCCGGCGCCCGGCGCTGGCCTTCGCGCTCGTCGCGGCGCTCACGCTCCTCGCGCTCGCGCTCGCGCCGGGGCTCGAGGTCGACGTCCGGCTCGAGAAGGTGTTCCCCCAGCGCGACCCGCGGCTCGCCGACTACGAGCGGCTGCGCGCCCTGTTCGGCCGCGACGACGAGACGGCGCTCTGCCTGCTCGAGCTGCCCGAGGACGTCCTCTCGGCCGCCTCGCTCGACCGGATCCACGCGCTCAGCGAGGGCCTGTGCGACCTCCCCGAGGTCGACGCGCGCACGCTCACCTCGCTCTCGCACGCGCCGTTCGTGCGCGTCGAGGGCGACGACACGCTGTTCGTGGGCGCCCTGTGGGACCCCTCGCGCCGCGCGGGCTGGGACCCCGACGCGACGGCGGCCCTGGTCCTCGAGCACCCGCTGTTCGTCGACCGGCTCGTGTCGCGCGACCGGCGCCTCGCCGCGATCTTCGTGCCCATGGCGCACGGCCCCCGGGACGGGCCAGCGCGGCGGCGGTTCGTCGGCGCGCTCGAGGGGTTCTTCGCGGCGCGGCTCCGCCCCGACGAGCGCGTGCATCTCGACGGCTTCGCCGTGACCTACGACACGGTGCTCCGCCTGCTCGTGGCCGACACGGCCCGCTACTTCACGCTCGCGCTCGCGCTGCTCGTGGGGGCGCTCTACCTGGTGTTCCGGCGCGCGCTCGCCTGCGCGCTCGCGCTCGGGACGATCCTCCTCACGGTCACCTGGACGGTCGGGCTCATGGCCGCCCTGGGCGTGCCCGTGACCTGGCTTTCGACCGCGCTCCCCGTCGTCCTCGCGGTCGTGTGCGTGGGCGACACCGTCCACCTGGTCGCCCGGTTCGACCTGCGGCGCGCCGAGGGCCTCGCGCCCGGCGACGCGGCGGCCGCCGCCGTCCGTGACGTGGGGCGGGCCTGCCTCTACACGAGCCTCACGACCGCCGCCGGGTTCCTCTCCCTCCTGACGAGCCAGGTCGAGCTCGTGCGGGACCTGGGCCTCCCCGTCGGCCTCGGCGTCCCCTGCGCCTGGGTCGTCACCTTCGCGCTGGGCCCGCCCGCGCTCGCGCGCTGGCCCGGTCCGCCCCCGGGCGCGGGCCCGAGCACGGCCGGGCTCTCGCGCTGGCTCCGGGGTCCCCTGGCCGCCCTGACCGGCTTCACGGCCCGGCGCCCCCGCGCGGTCGTCCTCGGGACGGTCGCGCTCTGCCTCGCGTGCCTGCCGCTCGCGCCGCGCGTCCCGCGCGAGACGCGGCTCATGCAGGAGCTCGACCCCGACCAGCCCCTCATGCAGACCCGCGCGCTGTTCGAGGCGCGCATGGGCGGCGTCGCCCCGCTCGACCTGCTCGTCCTCGGGGCCACGCCCGGGCGCGCGCTCGAGCCCGACGTCATGCGGGGCCTCCTCGCGCTCGGCCGGCGGCTGCGCGCGCCCGACCTGCGCGCGCGCGGCGTGCTCTTCGCGCTCTCGGCCGCCGACCTCGTGGCGGACGCGCACTGGACGCTCCACGACCGCGACCCGGCGCTCGAGGGCGTCCTCCCCGACCGGGCCGACGCGATCGCGCAGCTCCGCTTCCTCTACGCGCTCGGGAGCACGGACCCCACGGCCCGCCTCCTCGACGACCCGGACCTGCCCGCCGCGGCGCGCCTGCAGGTGCGGGTCCGCAACCTCTACACGCGCGACCTCCTCGCCCTCGCGGCCGACATCGAGCGCGAGGCGCGCGCGCTCCTCCCGCCCGACGTCGAGGTCCGCCTGACCGGGACGACCCTCATGTCGCAGGCGGTCCACGCGACCATGGTCGGCGACCTGGCGCTGAGCCTGGGCGCCGCCCTCGTCGCCGTGGGCCTGCTCGTCCTGGCCCTGTTCCGCTCGCCGCTCCTGGCGCTCCTGGCGCTCGCGCCGAACGTCGTGATCCTCGCGCCGCTGCTCGCGCTCATGGCGCTGTTCGGGGTCGCGCTCTCGACGTCGACGTGCATCGTGTTCGCCGTCGTGCTCGGGATCGCGATCGACGACACGATCCACGTGATCGCCGCGCTCGCGGAGCAGCCCCCCGACGCGCCCGACCCGATCGGGGCGACCGTCGAGCACACCGGCCTCGCGCTCGTCCTCAGCTCGGTCGTGCTCGCGCTCGGGTTCCTCGTGCTCGCGGCCTCGAGCTTCCGCGCGAACCGCGACTTCGGCCTGCTCGTGGCCGCGACGGTCGTGTTCGCGCTCGCGGCCGACCTCCTGCTCCTCCCCGCGCTCCTCCGCTGGGCCCGTGAGGCGGGGCTCCTCTACAGCAGCCGGCGGCCGATGTAGTCGCAGGCGTCGTAGTGGTAGTAGCCCATGACCCCGGCCACGAGCAGCAGCGCGACGAGGCTCCCGCCCCCGGTCCCCAGCGCGAGCACGAGGACCCAGAACAGCGCGAGCGAGAGGACGGTGAACAGGGCCAGCATCGCCACGTTCAGGTCGTTGCGGCGCTTGCGCACGACGAGCCGCACGAGCCCGATCCCGCCCCAGGGCAGGAGCGCCGACAGGGCGAACCAGAGGAAGAACCGCCCGAGGAGCGTCGTCTGCGAGATCGAGTAGCGCACGTAGCGCAGGTCGAGCGCGCTCTCGACGGCCTCGACGACCCGGCCGCTCTCGGCCAGGACCTTGCTCGCCTTCATGCCCCACAGCTTCGCCTCGACCTCGACCCGCGCCCCGAGCCCGTCCTGGCTCGGGCCCTCGGTGAAGTCGACCACGTCGACGAGGAGCACACCGTCGACGTCCGAGACCGCGTTCGCGGCCTCGAGCCGGCGGAGCACCTTGTCGGCCCGCTCGATCGTCGTGGGCGCCTCGCCCGGGGCCAGGCCCGTCTCGGTGAGGAACCGGCCCAGGAGCGACTGCTCGAGCTGCCCGGTCACGTCCTTCCAGGTGCGGACCCGGTACTTGCTCGTCGCCGTGATCTGGTCGGTCACCATGTCGCGGAATTGCACCTCCTCGTCGCGCTGGCCGCGGCCGGCGACGATCAGGAGCACGCCGTTCACGTCGCGCGCGCGCGGGAGGTCCTGGGCCACGCGCCGGCTCGCGCTCACCGCGAGCTCGTGCATGAGCGGCGTCATCTTCCGCGGCGTCTCGCGCGTCACGAAGTAGACGACCGTCCCCACGACGACCGAGAGGATCAGGCTCGAGAGCGCGAACTTCCACATCTTGTCGAAGATGAACAGGATCACGCGCTCGCCCCCGGCGCCTGCTTCACGACGAACAGGTCCTGGACCTTGTCGCTCACCCGGATCGTGAGCACCGGCTCGGTCTGGCGGAGCGCGTCCCAGGCGAGCACCTTGTAGCCGCTGCGCGTGACCCCGAACACGAAGTCGGCCGCCGCGTCGACCCAGCGCACCTCCTCGCGCGCCTGGTACTCGCGGAACACGTCGCGCCGCGGCTCGGCGGCCGTGACCGTGAAGTCCTTGCTCCCGATCACGTAGAAGCCGTGCCCGGCGATCCGCGCGTGGCGCAGCATGTAGATGGGGTTCTTCTTGACCACGTGGAAGGCCTCGGGCGAGCCCGGGTCGTCGAGGCCCCACCGGTAGAGGCGCCCCGACTTCGTGCCGGCGACGAGCTCCTGGCCCTGCACGACGAACGCCGTGATCGAGTCCTCGGCGCCCCGGAAGCGGACCGGCTTGTCGCTCCCCGTCATGAGGTCGATCGCCAGCACGTCGTTGCCCGACGAGAAGAACAGCCGCCCGTCGTGGACCCAGGCCCCGCGCGTGCTCGAGGCGTCGGCCGTGTGCTCGCCGCACAGGAACCGCCCCTTGCCGCCGTCGAGCGGCCACTCGCACAGGCCGAGCTCCGAGTGCGTCGCGTAGAGCCGGCCGTCGAAGTAGGCGACGGCGTTCGCGCCGCCCTTGCCGTCGGGCTCGCGCGGGAAGGCGTACTCGTGCCGCGCATCGAGCCCGAGCCGGTAGACCCCGCGCTGCGCGCCCGCGAGCACCCAGTCGTGGCCCGCGACCCGCTCGAAGCGGACCGAGCGCAGGTAGCCGAGCGCGCCCGCCTCGGCGTCGTAGACCTCCTTGGGCGCCTCGGGGTGCAGGTTCGTCTTGGGGTCGAACGCGAGCACGCGCTTGCCCACGACGCACAGGACCCGCCGCGTGATCGGGTCGTCCCGCCGCTCGAGCCCGCCGCCCCCGAGCTGCGCGAGCTTCTGCTGCAGCTCCGCGAGCCGCTCCTCGACCCGCGCCTCCATCTCGCCGAGCTGCATCTTGCGGCGCTGCTCGTCGGTCATGTCCTTGTCGATCAGCTCGCGGATCAACGCCGCGCGCTGGCGGTCGTCGTCGAGCAGGAGCACGAGCGCCTTCACGTCGTCGTCGCCCATGCGGGCGCGGAGCTCCTCGTAGCGCGCGAGCCGCCGGTCCTTGCGGGCCCGGTCCGCCTCGTCGCGCAGCTCGATGTCCTTGAGCAGCGAGGCCCGGTCGAGGCGCTTCTTGGCCTCGATCAGCTCCTCCTCGCGCGCGAGCGCCGCGGCCTTCGCCGCCGCCTCGGCCTGCGCCTCGCGCCGGCGCTCCCAGGCGTCCGACGCGAGCTTCGGGTGCACGACGTCGTGGAGCTCGCAGCCGGCCTCGAACAGCGGCTTGCGGAGGTCCTCGCGCAGGTGCGCCTCGAGCGCGGCGCGCGGGTCGCCGGCGGCCAGGTCGGCGGCCGCGCGGGCGCCGACGAACAGGCGCATGGCCTCGCGGACCCACGGCTCGAAGTGCGCGCTGGCGCGCGCCCGGTCCAGCTCCGGCGCCTGGCCGAGGAGCGTCCGCTCGAGCTGCTGGAGGTCGATCGCCGTCGCGCGCGGGCGCAGCTCGAGCGTGAGCGCGGCGCGGAACGGCAGGTCGTCCTTCGAGCGCCCCGCGTCGACGTCGAAGTCGAGCCGCCAGAGCGCGCGCACGAGCAGGCCGTCGCGGGCCACGTCGGCCGACTGCCCGCCCCCGACGACCTGCGCCGCCCCGCCGTCGCCCCGGGCGAGGGCCACGGCGTCGGCCGGCACGTCGAGGCGCTTGCGGAGGAGCCCCGGGAGGTCCTGGCGCTCGAAGCGCCCGGCCAGCGCGTCCGCCGACTGCGCGAAGCGAAGGACGTCCACCTCACCCCTCCCCGGCGCCGCCGGTCCAGCCGTCGGCGCGTCGATACCGCTCGAACCGCTCCAGATGCTCGCGCCCGACCGACGGGCGGCACTGGGCCAGCGCGCCGCGCAGGTCGGCCATCGCGATCGGCGGCGCCTCCGGCGCGGGGCCGTCCGCCGGCCGGCCGGCCCGCACCGTCCTCAAGAACACGTCGGCCGCCGCCTTCTCGCACACGTTCTTGAGGTCCGCGCCCGAGTAGCCCTCGGTCGCCTCGGCCAGCGCGTCGAGGTCGACGTCGGGCCCGAGCGGGCGCCCCTTGAGGTTGAGCCGCAGGATCTCGCGCCGGGCCGGTGGGTCGGGCAGGCCGACGTAGATCTTCTCGTCGAACCGCCCGGGGCGGAGCACGGCCGGGTCGAGCGACCACGGCTCGTTCGTGGCGCCGATGAACAGGAGCGGGTTCTTCTGGGCCGTGTCGAACCCCTCGAGCTCGGCCAGGATCTGGGGGACGAGCCGGGTCATGACCCCCGACTGGTTGTCGCGCCGGGCCGGGACGAGCGCCTCGATCTCGTCGATGAAGATGATCGAGCGCTCGTGCTCGCGCGCCGTCTTGAACAGGCGCTCGACGTTCTGCTCGGAGTCGCCGACCCACTTCGACATGATCTCGGACGGCTTCACCGTGAAGAACGCGGCGTCGATCTCGCCCGCGACTGCGCGGGCCATCATCGTCTTGCCGGTCCCGGGCGGCCCCCACAGGAGCACCCCGCCGCCGCGCTTGATCCGGTAGCGCGCGGCCTCCTCGGGGTGCGTGTAGGGGTAGATCATCTTGAGCCGGATGTCGTCCTTGACCTGCTCGAGCCCGGCCAGGTCGTCGAAGCGGAGCGTCGGTCGCTCGACCGGGATGAACGACTTCTGGTCGTCGTCCTTGCCCTCGGCCGCCTTGCGCACGGGCGCCCGCCCGCCCCCGCCGCCGCCCCCGGACGCCCCCTTCGCCGGGAGCGACTCGCCCGGCCCGGGGAGCGACTCGAGCCAGTCGAGCAGCTTGGCGAGCGCCTCCTCGCGCGAGGCCCGGATCGCGGGCGAGGCCGCGCACTCCGTGTAGCGGATCCAGGCCTCGATCGCGGCCTCGAGGTTGCGCCGGAGCGCCGGGAGGTCGCCCTTCGCCTCCGCCTGGTCGACGTGGTCGAGGTAGCGGTCGAAGCTCTGCTTGTAGCTCTCGGCGCGCGACTCGACCGTGTTCCGGCTCACCCGCCCGTCCTCCTGCCCACCAGGTTAGCCGCCCGCGCGCGTCCCGTCCCGGTCCGACACGGCGGGGAGGGGGAAGGCACGGATCGCGGGGGGGAGGAGGGGTGACCTGGGGGGGAGAGCGCCCTGGACGGGGGGCAGAGGGCAAGGGCAAGGGCAAGGGGAAGAGACAGGAGGGGGTCGTGCGACCGCGGGGACCGAGAGAGACCGGAGGGAGTCGCACGACCGCGGGAACGGGAACGGGAACGGGAACGGGAACGGGAAGAGGTGACCTGAGTGGGCGGGCGCCCTGGTCTCGGAGGGCGCCATCGCCCATCGCGATCGCGTGCGGAGTCGGCGAGAGGGGGCCGCCTGGTTCGCAGGCGCCCTCCCGGCCGACTCCGCTCGCGATCGCGTCGCGCTAGTGCCGGTCGACGGTGACGCGGTCGAGCGCGACGCGGACGTTCGCGATCGTCTGGTCGGCCGCGGCCAGGTTCATCGTGAGCACGTGGATCGACGCGCCCTGGTAGTCGACCCCGGGGACGCCGGGGCGGACGGCGACGCCGTTCGCGAGGCCCTCGAAGTTCGCCGGGAGCCCCGAGCGGGCGAAGCCGGCCACGCGGGCCGCGATCCCCTCGGGGTTCGCCAGGTCCACGACCCACAGGGCGCTCGCGTTGAAGTCGACCGCGTAGAGGTAGCGGCCCGTGTGGCTGAGCGCGAGCGACGAGACGAGGCCGCCCGCGGGGCCGGCGAGCGCGACGCCGCCGAGGAAGCGCGCCGAGAGGTCGGCCGGGGCCATGTTCGCGAGCGTCGCCTCGAGCCCCTCGAGGTCGAGCACGTAGACGTCGGGGCTGCTCTGGCCGGGGAGGTAGCCGCGCGCGCCATCGGGCGACACGATCACGCGGCCGTGCGCGTTGCGGGCCCCGAGCGGGATCGTGCCGAGGAGCCGGAGGCTGAGCGGGTCCACGACGTCGATCGAGGAGGGCCCGGCCCCGTAGACGCCGCTGTTCGTGACGAGCAGGACCGGGCCCGCGGCCGTCTGGACGCGCGTGACCGCGGTCGGGTTGAAGTCGGTCGTCTTCAGCACGGCGCCGCCCGGGAGGAGCGCGCCGGTTTGCGGGTCGAGGTCGAGCGCCAGGAGCGTGCCGGGGCGGAGGTCGAAGCTCGCGTCGAGGTTCGAGCAGGTCACGAACAGGCGGTCGCCCACGAGCGCGGCGCCGCTCGTGTAGGTCAGGGGGAGCGCGCCGCCGCCCACGTCGACGCCCTTGCTGTCGCGCGTGCCGGCGGGCCAGGTCACGGTGATCGCGCCCACGTCGTAGCGGAGCACGTCCTGCGCGGTGCGCGCCGTGCGCGGGTCGAAGCGGTAGACCGCCTCGCCGCCCTGGCCCGAGGCGGTCACGAGCGCGGCGCGCTCGTCGTGGATCACGAGCGCGCCCGTCGCGACGCCCGTGGGGAAGGGCGCCGCGGCGAGCGGGAGCGCGCGGTCGAGCGTCGGCGCCGTGCCCGCGAGGCTCAGGACCCGCACGAAGCCCGTGTCCTCGACCGCGAACAGGCGGTCGCGCAGGCCGGGCACGTCGGGGATCACGAGGTCGGAGACGGCCTGCGACTCCCGGAACGCGCGGTACGCGCCCAGCTCGAGCGACGCGGCGACCGGCGCCGCCGAGCCGAGGGCCGCGACCTGGCCGCCGAAGTCGGGCCTGATCGCGGCCTGCGAGGAGCCGACGCCGCCCGTCGACCCGGAGGTCGTGGGCGAGGTCGTCCCGCTCGAGATCGGCGCGACGACGGCGGCCGAGGTCGACTTGCGGGTGCCGCTGTTGCAGGCGGCGAGGAACGTCGAGGCGAGCACGAGGGCCAGGGCCCTCGTGACGAACTGTGCGCGCATGGTCAGGCTTCCTCTGCGGGGCCGCGGGGAGGACGCGCTCGGCCCCCTCCGTGGGGCGCCGGGCGCGCGCGGTCCCTTCGTCGATCTCGTTCCACGAAGATCGTCCCGAAGCGGCCGTTGGGAGGTCTTCTGGCTCTCGGTTCGTCCTCGGGTCGCTCCCTTCCCAGGCGCACGCGCCCAGTGGGGCCGACCGCGCTCACGCACGGTCGACTCGCGACCTTCGTCCCCGATCACAGCGGCGGGACCGCGCCGGAATCACACCGGCTTCCCTGTTCCAACGGACGGTAGGGTGCTCGATCAAGGCTCGTCTGGGCTGTCCTCCCCTGGCACGAACGAACGTCGGGAGCAGGGAGAGCAAGCCCGGTGCCGGCGCGAACGACTGGCCCGTCGTGCACAAAGGCCTCGCACACCGCGTCGGGCGGAGCGCGGAGCGGGTCGCGAGCGAGACGATTCCCACGGTTGGGTGGGACGTCGCGACCCCACGCTGGTCGACGGCCGGGCGACCGGCGCGTCCTCCAGCCTTGCCCGGGCGCCGACGTCGGCGGCGCCCCAGGCGCACGCGAGGGCCGCGGCCTCCCGCACGTCCTCCGGAACGCGACGAGGGTCGCCGGGCTTCCCCCTGCGACCCTCGTCGGCCGGCTGGCGCGTCGGCGCGCCTCAGTTCGTGCCGAGCACCCCGGTGAGCCCGGGCGTGCGCGCCGTCACGACCGGCGCGGGCCGCGCGACGCGGGCCGTCCGCATGAGGCTGCCCATGCCCCAGACCGTCGTGCCGTCGGGCCGGCGCAGCTCGAGCCACGCGCCCTTGCGGCCGACCACCTGCAGGGCCTCCCCCGGCGCCGCGGCGCCCACGATCGCGTGGTCCGTGCCCGGGCCCGCGCGGAGGTTCATGCGCGCCCGGGGCGCGGCGGTCCAGTGGTCGCGCTTGACGGGCTTCACGCGCCAGAGCGTGGTCCGCGTCTTCGGCTTCTGGTCGCTCGACCACCAGTTGCCCGTGAGCCGCTCGATCTCCGCGTCGAGGCTCGCCTGGTCGTGCTCGCGCCAGCCGCCGTTGCTCGACCACTGGTCGGCCCAGAACACCTTCGGCGCCGCGAGGTCGCGCTGGTCGAGCACGAGCCCGACGCTGTGGTAGCCGTCCATGAGCGACAGCCCGAACACGTGGTACCCGGGGCGGTCCCCCGCCATCGCGCGCAGCGCCGCCCAGGCGCTCTCGGAGAGCTTGTCGGGCGCCGCGACGCCGCGCGTGAGCCGCCCCCGCGCGTCCTTGAACTCGATCACGCGCGCAGGGGTCGAGAGCCCCATGCGCTCGAGCGCCGCGAACGTCCGGTCGATCTGGGAGCCGAGCTGGAGGTAGGGGTCGTCGAACAGGAGCCGCAGCGCGTGGTTCAGGGTCGTGATGCAGTCCATGTGCTCCGAGCCCGTGGCCTCGGTCGCGTTGTAGACCCAGAAGGCCCGAGCCCGCTCGACGGCCGCCTCGGGGAACGGTCCGTCCTGCTGGGCCTGGGCCGTCCCCCCGGCGAGGACGAAGGCGAAGGTGGCTCCGAGGATCGAGCGGCGCATGGCGGCCTCCGTGCTACTTTGAGCACGGCACGTGCCGCAGCCGACACCATGCCGCCGTTCGCTTGTCCACCTGGGCTTACGGAGCCGAGCTCGATCCCTGCTCATGTGCGTTTCGGCCGCACGGCCTTCCGACCCGTTTGGGTGCCGCACCGTTCCAAAACGCGAGCAGGGCGGAGGCACGAAGCCTCCGCCCTGCCGCGCGGTCCAAGTCCGGCCTCGACGCGTGGTCGGGCCGGCAGCGACGGTCTACTGCCCGGGGGGCGTCGGGAGACCGCCCGAGGCGGCGTCCTCGGCCCGGAGGTCCTCGAGGCGGTTGTACTTCAGGGCGTCACCGAAGGCCCGCTCGAGCCGCTCGAGGGTCACGTTCGGGTTGCGCGAGCGCCCGGCCGACGTGAAGCGGAACGGGTGGATCAGGTAGCGGATGTACTCCCGCTCCGTCTCCGGCCCGGTCGTCCACGTCGTCTTGCTGCCCTCGTCCTCGCGGATCGTCCCGTTCGCGTTGAAGTGGAGCCGGTAGGTCACCGTCGTCGACGAGCTCGAGTCGTCGTCCGAGTAGCTCCCCTTCTCGATCCGGCTGCTCACGTCGACCACGTACGGGTCGTCGCCCTCGGCCTCCTTGATCGTCGCCGTGTACCCCAGGAGCGGGTAGTTCCACACCTGGAAGTTCAGCGAGTTGCGCGGGTTCTTGAGGTCCATGTCGGCCATCATGCCCTTCTGGTTCACGCGCAGCCACTGGTGCATCTGGCGGTGGAACCCGGCCGTGTACTTGTGGGGCACCACGTCGTCGCCGCCGCCCTCGAGCCACCAGAAGGTCGAGTCCTCCGTGTCGCCCATGCCGAAGGCCGTGAGCAGGCCCTTCTGGTCGCGGACGTCGAAGGTCACGCCGTTGTGCGTGACCTCGCCCTCGGGCTTGCGGAAGATGATCGCCGCCATCGACCAGGCGTTGCAGTGGCCCCACCAGCCGACGCTGTAGCTGTCGTCGAGGTCGCCGTCGGCGATCCCCGTCTCCCGCTCGGTGACCTGCGCGGCGTCCGCCTCGACGACGAGCTCGTCCTTCTTGTAGCCCTTGAAGAGCTTGACCTTGCCGTCGCGCTCCTCGAGGCGATTGCCGAAGTGGCGGGTCCCGTTCACCTTGATCGAGATGTTGTCCCGATCGAAGAACGCGTTCTTGTCGCCGTCGACGTCGCTCGAGTCCTGGAAGTCGACGGCGCCGGGCGTGCCGAGCTCGGCCGGGGTCACCTTGCCGTCCCCGTCCGCGTCCTTCTTCATGAACTTGTCGGTCGCCGGCCCCGCGCGGTCGCGCAGGACGTGGTCGAACGCGCGCCGGAGCCCCCGGTCCCACTCGGCCTCGTCGATGTGGCCGTTGCGGTCGGTGTCGTGGTCGGTCAGGAACGCGGCGAAGATCTCCGTCGCGTCGACCTTGCCGTCGCCGTTCCCGTCGTAGGCGGCCCAGAGCGAGCGGATCGCGCCCGCGTAGTTGGCAGCGAGGGCCTCGGCGCGGTCGACCGCGCCGTCGCCGCTCGTGTCCATGCGCGAGGTCACCGCGGCCGCGTCACCCGTCTCGATCACGCCGTCACCGTCGAGGTCGGCGTGCCAGCTCCACTCGGCGCGCCGCTCGTTCGGCGACGACAGGCGGGTGTAGTGCCCGCTCTCGAACCCGAACCCGGTCCGGTAGTCGCCGCCCTTCTCCCACCACACCGTGCTCTGGCGCCCGGTCAGGCCGAGGGCCTGGTCGAGCTTCTGGAGCGGGCCGCCGTCGCGGAACAACGCGTTCTGGTTCTGGGTCGTGCTCGACTCGCTCGAGAACTCGTAGACCGGGAAGTGCGTGTGGACCGACCAGGGCCGGATCCGCGGGTCGATCTTGCCGTCCTGGACGAACTGCGCGCGGAGCGTCGAGTCGCCCTGGCCCTTCACGACGACCGTGTACTCGCCCAGGACCGGGCGCGCGTGCGGGACCTCGTGGGTCAGCGTCCCGGTCCCGCGCGCGACCTCCTGGCCGCCGGGGGCGAGGAGCGTGAGCTCGCCCGCGCCGAGCGTGAGCGTGAGCGTCCCGTCCGTCGGCACGACCACCGTGTAGCGCCCGTTCGCCTTCGTCGCGCGGTCCCCGCCGAGCTTGACCCGGCCCGTGTCGACGACCGGGTCCGGGCCGGGCTCGGGCGTCGGCTCGGGGCTCGAGAGCTTCGGCCCCTTCGTCGAGACGCTCCGCCACCACTGCTCGGGGCGGCGGCGCGTGTCGTTCTGGACCGACTCCTCGAGCCGGGTGTTCTGGTCCGTGAGCCGGTAGGTCCCGGTGAACCGGTGCTCGACGGTCTGCGCCGTCCCGCCCGTGAGGGAGCCCGCGATGCCCTCGGTCGTCGAGCTCACGCGGTACGCGACCCGGAGCACCCCGTTCGCCACCGTGCCCGTGCCGGTCCAGGTGAACTCGGGCGTGTTGCGCCAGCGGTTCGCCGTGTACTTGCCCGTTCGCGTGACCTTGAGCCCGGCGCCGTCGCGCTCGACGCGCAGCGACGCCCGGGTCTGGCGCAGGTTCGAGTACCTGCCCTCGAGCTGATACGTGCCGAGGAAGGCGGCCTCGTCAGCGCTCGCGGGCCCGGCGAACGTCGCCGCGGCCGCGAGGACGAGCAGGACCTTGGCCCAGTTTCGTCGCATGTCGCACCTCTCCGTGGGACGCCGCGGCCAGCCCCTCTCGCGGGCCGCCTCGTCCGGGTTGCCGGGACAGTCTAGCGCCGGGCGCCTCCCGCACCAAAGGGTTTCACGCAGGGGCACCGGGAGGTAACCTTCCGGCCCGGACGACCTTGCTCGGGTCGTCGGCCCGGGCGCCGGCCCGGCCCGGAGGACGCCTTGGAGACCCCGGTCGCGACGCAGCGCCTGCTCGCGTTCATCGACGCCGCGCCCACGCCCTACCACGCCGTCGCCGAGGCGCGCCGCCGGCTCGTCGCCGCCGGCTTCGTCGCGCTCCGCGAGGAGGAGCCCTGGTCGCTCGCGCCGGCCGGGCGCTACCTCGTCGTGCGCGGCGGCTCGAGCCTCGTCGCGTTCGTCGTCGGCGACCGCCCGCCGGGCGAGGCCGGCTTCCGCTGGGTCGGCGCGCACACCGACAGCCCGAACCTCCGCCTCAAGCCCCGCGCCGACCACGTGCGCGAGGGCTACCGTCAGCTCGGCGTGGAGGTCTACGGCGGCGTCCTCCTCCACACGTGGCTCGACCGCGACCTCGCGCTCGCCGGGCGGCTCGTCCTCGCGGACCGCGAGGAGCCGCTCCTGCTCCGCATCCAGCGCCCCGTGGCCCGGATCCCGAACATCGCGATCCACCTGAACCGCGAGGTCAACGAGAAGGGCCTGGTCGTGAACCGCCAGACCCACCTGCCGCCCGTCGTCGGGCTCGCCGGCGAGGCGGGCGAGCCGGGCTGGCTCAAGGCGGCCCTCGCGCGCGAGGCCGGCGTGCATCCCGACGCGATCCTCGGGTTCGACCTCATGCTCCACGACGCCGCGCCCTCGGCCGTGGGCGGGCTCGACGGCGAGCTGATCTTCGCGCCGCGGCTCGACAACCTGGCCTCCTGCCACGCGGCGCTCGAGGCGCTCCTCGACGCGCCGGCGACCGCCGCGTCCACGCGCGGGCTCGTCCTCTACGACAACGAGGAGGTCGGGAGCGAGAGCGCCGAGGGCGCGCAGTCGCCGTTCCTGCTCGACGTGTTCGAGCGGATCGCGCTCGCGACGGGGGGCGGCCGCGAGGACCTCATGCGCGCCCGCGCGCGCTCGCTGTTCGTCTCGGCCGACATGGCCCACGCGGTCCACCCGGCCTTCACCGACCGGCACGAGCCCCAGCACATGCCGCGGCTCAACGCGGGGCCCGTGATCAAGGTGAACGCGAGCCTCCGCTACGCGACGACCGGCGTCACGGCGGCCCGGTTCGAGGCGCTCGCGCGCGCGGCCGACGTGCCGGTGCAGGTGTTCGTGAACCGGACCGACCTCGCGTGCGGCACGACGATCGGCCCGATCACCGCGGCCCGGGCCGGGATCCCCACGGTCGACGTGGGCAACCCGATGCTCTCCATGCACTCGATCCGCGAGATGGCGGGCGCCGCCGACCACGGCGCGATGATCGCGGTGCTCACCAAGCACTACACCTGAGGGCGAGCCGGCGGGGTCGATGCCGGGGGCGCGGGGGCCCGCCGCGCGGCGCGGGCGGCCCACGTCAGCGCCCGCCCAGGGACCCGGCGATCCCGCGCGTCGCGGGCGTCGCGCGGCCGGTCGCGTCTACGGCGCCCTCGCCGACCTCGAGCGCCCTCGAGGTCGAGACGTGGACGTACAGGCGCTGGACGCCGCGGACCTCGCTCGGCTCGATGAAGACCTGACCCCGGAGCTCGACGCGCACCCCGGCGCCGCGGTCGGTGCGCCCATCGCGGTCGGACGGGAGGGCGAACGCGACCGCGGGCGTCGCGAACACGAGCCCATCGGCGTCCGGCGTGCCCTCGAGCACGAAGGTCGGGGAGACCTCGGGCCACGAGGCCAGCTCCGACCAGTGCCGCTCGGCGTCGATCGCCTCGAGGGACGTCGGGCGCATCGTGAGCCGATGCCGGGGCCCGTGCTTCTGGGCGCGCCCGACGAGCTTGCCGCGGACGCGCAGGCGGCGCCCGACGAGCTTGCCCCAGGCCTCGAGCGCCTCCCGGGTCTGGCCGAGCCGGAGGTGGACCCCGAGCTTCGGGGTCAGCGCGATCGAGCCGTCGATGCAGAGCGGCCCCTCGAGCGTGACCTCGTCGTCGACCGTCGCCCCCAGGACGAGCCGCGTCGAGGGCGGCGCGTCCTCCGCGCGGGCGAGCGCGCTGGCCGCCACGAGCAGGAGCGCGAGGGCCGGGGTGCGGTGTCGGAGGACCGGTCGGGTCGTGGTGCGGGTCACGGGTTCACCTCGCGGGTCACCCGCGCACATCCATGGCCATGCGGCGCCGGGCGCGCAAGCCCTTGGCCTCGGGGGCGCGTGGCAGGGCACCGCCCCCGTCGCGTGCCCGAGGACGTCGGGCGTGGCCGACGCCCGGTCGGGGCCGCCCGACACGGGACCGCCGGGGCGTTCAGCGCCCCGCGTTGCGCTCCCGCCGCGCCGCCTCGTCGCGGACCCGGGCGGCCTCGGCCAGGCGCCGGGCCCGCCCCCCGTCCTCGGGCGCGCGCGCGGCGGCCCGG
>JANJTH010000791.1 GCA_024711205.1 Planctomycetota bacterium
GGGGGGGGGGGGGGCGGCCCCCCCCCCGCCCCCCCCGCCGCCGCCCCGGGGCCCGCCCCCCCCCCCCCCCCCCCCCCCCCCCCCCCCCCCCCCCCCCCCCCCCCCGCCCGGCCCCGCCCCCCCCCCCCCCCCCCCCCCCCCCCCCCCCCCCCGGCCGCGGTGGGGGTGGGGGCCCCGCCCCCCCCCCCCCCCCCCCCCCCACCCCTCAAAACAGGCGCTCGAAGTGCCGGCGGTCGCGCGGCCGCTTGCGGCGCTTCCAGTAGCTGCCCTCGCGCGGGGCGCGGGCGAGCGCGTCGGTCGCCGGGTTCATGGCCCGCTTGAGGGCGAACACGAGCCCCATGGGTGTGAACATGAGGAAGTAGACGGCGCCGAGGATGATCCGCGTGTTCACGAACCCGAGCGGCGCCGTGACCCACTTCATCCAGAACCGGTAGAAGGGCACGAGCAGCGCGGGGACGAGCGCGGCGACGAGCCCGAACACGCAGCCGGCCGAGATCACGGCCCGGATCGGCACGAGCCCGAGCAGCTTCGCGGTCGCGAGCGCGTGCGCGAAGGACGGCCAGGCCCGGACCGCGCTCCCGTCGGGGAGGCGCAGCCGCGCCGGCGCCTGCGCGCCCACGGGGCCCCACACGACGAGCCGGTCCTCGGCCTTGCCGCCGTCGGCCGGGCGGACGCGCACGCGCAGCTTCGGCCGGCCGCGGAGCGCGGCGGGGTCGGGCTCGTCCCCCCGCTCCTCGACCGCGTCCACGAGCTCGACCGCGCGCGGCTGCCCGTCGGGGCCGACGAGCGCGCCGCCGACCACGAGCGCGGCGAGCCGCCCCGTCGAGAGCGGGCCCTCGGCGCGCACCTCGACGACCCGGCCGCCCTGGAGCCCGCCGTTGAGCCACAGGCTCAGGCCGCCCAGGACGAGCGAGAAGAACACGAAGAACCCGAGCCCGAGCACGCGCGCCTGCTCGCGCTCGGCCGCGCGCGCGGCCTCGGGGTCCTTCTCGACCTTGTAGAGGTCCTTGTGGATCGCGGCGCCGGTGGGCTCGCGCGGGGTGGTCTGGGCGGGTGCGGTCATGACGCTCGGGTGGGGCAGGGGGTCTCGGCGCGGCGCTCGGCGTGCTCGGCGGTCAATCGAGCACGAATTCCTTGCGCCAGTCGTCGTTGTCGTCGAACTTCGGCTGGGCCTTCTTCTCGAGCAGGCAGCGCCCGATCAGCAGGTAGTCCATCTCGGTCCGCATGAAGCAGCGGTACGCGTCCTCGGCCGTGCACACGATCGGCTCGCCGCGCACGTTGTAGGACGTGTTCACGACGATCGGCACGCCGGTCCGCTCCTTGAACGCCTTGATGATCCGGTAGAAGACCGGGTTGTCGCGCTCGTCGACCGTCTGGATCCGCGCCGAGTAGTCGACGTGCGTGATCGCCGGGACCGACGAGCGGGGCACGTTCAGCTTCTCGATCCCGAACAGCTTCTGCTGCTCCTCGGTCATGGCGATCCGATGCTGCTCGAGCACGGGCGCGACCATGAGCATGTAGGGCGATGGGCGGTCGTGCTCGAACCACGCGCTCACGTCCTCCGCGAGGACGGCCGGGGCGAACGGGCGGAACGACTCCCGGTACTTGATCTTGAGGTTCATGGTCTTCTGCATCTGCCGTGACCGCGCGTCGCCGATGATCGAGCGCGCGCCCAGGGCGCGCGGCCCGAACTCCATGCGCCCCTGCACGAGGCCGACGACGTTCTCGGCCGCGAGCAGGTCGGCGATGACGCCGGGCAGCTCGTCGGCGCTCAGGACCCGGTGCGGCGCGCCGATCGAGTCGAGGTAGCGCGTCGTCTCGTCGTCGTCCGGCGCCGGCCCCAGGTAGCTGCCCTTCATCGCGTCGCGGCCGTCCGGCGAGGGCGTGCGCGGCTTGCCGAGGTAGCGGTGCCACACGGCGAGCGCGACGCCGAGCGCGCCGCCGGCGTCGCCCGCGGCCGGCTGCACGAAGATGTCCTTGAAGATCCCCGTCCGGAGCAGCTTCCCGTTGCTCACGCAGTTGAGCGCCACGCCGCCGGCCATGCACAGGTGCTCGCAGCCCGTGACCTCGCGCACGTGCCGGGCCTGCCGCTCCATCGCCATCTCGGTCACGACCTGGACCGAGGCGGCCAGGTCCATCTCGCGCTGCGTGAGCTGCGCCTCCGCCTGCCGGGGCGGGCCGCCGAACAGCGCGTCGAAGCGGCCCGAGGTCATCCGCAGCCCGCTCATGTACTCGAAGCAGTCCATCTTGAGATGGAACGACCCGTCGTCGCGCAGCTCCATGACGTCGGACAGGATCCGGTCGACGAAGCGCGGCTCGCCGTAGGGCGCGAGCCCCATGACCTTGTACTCGCCCGAGTTGACCTTGAACCCCGTGTAGTAGGTGAACGCCGAGTAGAGGAGCCCGAGCGAGTGCGGGAAGTCGATCTGGCCCATGAGCTCGAGCTCGTGGCCGCGCCCGCGCCAGAACGTCGTCGTGGCCCACTCGCCCACGCCGTCGATCGCGAGCACCCCCGCCTCGGCGAAGGGCGAGGGGTAGAAGGCCGAGGCCGCGTGCGACTCGTGGTGCTCGCCGAACAGGAGCCGGCGGCGGTAGCCGGGCAGCTCGTCGCGGATCAGCTTGTTCGTGCCCAGCTTCTCCTTGAGCCACACCGGCATGGCCTTGATGAAGCTGCGCAGCCCGCGCGGCGCGACGCCGATGTACGTCTGGAGCAGGCGCTCGAACTTGAGCAGGGGCTTGTCGTAGAAGGCGACGTGGTCGAGGTCCTCGACCCGGATCCCCGCCTCGCGCAGGCAGTAGTCGACCGCGTTGCGGGGGAACCGCTCGTCGTGCTTCTTGCGCGTGAACCGCTCCTCCTGCGCCGCGGCGATGATCTCGCCGTCGCGCACGAGGCAGGCCGCGCTGTCGTGGTAGTAGGCGCTGAGCCCGAGGATCCAGGTCATGGGCGCTCCCTCGCCGGCCCCGTCGGGCGGCTAGTGGCCGGCCCCCCGCCAGAGGGCGAGGAGCCGCGGGGTGCGGAGTTGGTCGAGCAGCGCGGCCGCGTCGAGCGGGCGCGGGGTCGTCGCGGCCTGGACGTCGCCCGCGAGCACGTCCGCGAGCGACGGCGGGCGGCGGTAGCGGACCAGGCGCGCCGACGGCGCGCCGGCGAGCGCGACGACGCGCGCGAGCGCATCCTCGCGGTAGCCGATCGCGTCGACGAGGCCCTTCGCCTTCGCCTGCGTCGCCGTGTAGATCCGCCCGTCGGCGAGCGCGCGCACGTCGTCGAGCGGGAGCTTGCGCCCCTCGGCCACGAGCTCGACGAAGCGCCCGTGCGTCTCGTCGACGAGGGCCTGGAGGATCGCCCGGTGCTCTTCGCGCAGCGGGGCGGTCGGGTTGAGCAGGTCCTTGTTCGCGCCGCTCGTGATCGTGACGTCCTGGACGCCGTGCTCGCGCAGGAGCCCGTGGAAGTTGAGCCCGCCGAGCACGACGCCGATGCTGCCCGTGATCGTCGTCGGCTCGGCCACGACCTCGTTCGCGGCCGCCGCGACGTAGTAGCCGCCCGAGGCGCACAGGGCGCCCATGTGCACGACCACGGGCCGGAGCGTCTTCTGCCGGTACTGGCGGACGGCGTGCCAGAGCTGGTCGCTCGCGGTGACGGTCCCGCCCGGGCTGTCGATCGAGAGCAGCAGCCCCTTGACCGCGGGGTCGCCCGCCGCCTGCTCGAGCTCGCGCCGGAAGCGCCCCACGAGGTCGACCGAGCCGCCGAACAGGCCGCCCGGCTGCTCGGCCGCGATCACGCCCGAGAGCGCGACGAGCACGACCTTGTCGTCGCCCTCGCCCTCGAGCACCTCCTCGACGAGCGCCCCCGGCGCGGCCCCCGCGGCGCCCGCGAGCGCGACGACCGCCAGGAGGAGGCACGTGGCGGCGCCGAGGCCGACGATGAGCAGGAGCGCCCCGAGCGGCCCGCCCCGGCGCGGCGCCTCGCTCCGGGCGCGCGGCACGTCGTCGAACGGGTCGAGCGGGCCCGCCGTGGCCGGCCGCGCGGCGGGCGCGGGCCCGCCCGACGTCGACGTGACCGGCTCGGGCGCGGTCGGCGACGGCGAGGCGGGGGTGGGGTCGGACATGGGCGGGGCTCGCGGAGGGGGCGCCGGTCGGCGTGGAGGCCGCGAAAGCTACCACGCGGGGCCCGCGCCCGCACCCGCGCGCCGCAGCGCGTCGAGCGCGCGTGCGAGGTCGTCGGGCAGCGGCGCCTCGAACGCGAGCCGCGCGCCCGTCTCGGGATGGTCGAAGGCGAGCCGCGCCGCGTGGAGGGCGTGCCGCGCCAGGAGCGGCGCCGCCGGGTCCCCGGGCGCCCCGGCGTCCCGCGCCGTGAACGGCCCCTTGCGCCCGTAGGTCGCGTCGGCGACGAGGGGCGCCCCGATCGCCTTGAGATGGACCCGGATCTGATGCGTGCGCCCGGTCTCCGGCCGCACCTCGAGGAGCGCGTGGCGGCGGAACCGCTCGACGACCCGGAAGCGCGTCCGCGCGGGGCGCCCGCCCTCGACGGGCGCCATGCGCTTGCGGTCGCGCGGGTCGCGCCCGATCGGCAGCGCGACCTCGCCCGCGTCGGGCGGGCGCCCCGCGACGAGGGCCAGGTAGGTCTTCTCGACCGTGCGGTCGTGGAATTGCCGGGCGAGCGCCCGGTGGGCCGCGTCCGTGCGCGCGACGACGATCACCCCCGTCGTGTCCTTGTCGAGGCGGTGCACGATCCCCGGGCGGTCGGGCCCGCCGACGGTCGAGAGGCGCCCGGCCGCGGCGTGGAGGAGCGCCGCGGCGAGCGTCCCGCCCCGCCGCCCGGCGCCCGGGTGCACGGACATGCCCGCGGGCTTGTCGAGCACGAGCAGCGCCTCGTCCTGCCAGAGGATCGCGAGCGGGAGCGCCTCGGGCGCGAGCGGCGCCGCGGGCGGCGCGGGCGGCGGGAGCGCGAGCGCGAGCTCGTCGCCCGCGCGGAGCGGGAGCGCCTTGCGGAAGCGCCGGAGCGGCCGCCCGCCCCGGCGCACGACCAGGCGCGGCGGCGCCTCCTCGAGCCAGCGCAGCAGGTCGGCGCGCGAGTGCCCGAGCGCGCGCAGGCGCTCGCCGAGCCAGGCGTCGAGCCGCGCGCCCTCGTCCTCCGGCCCGACGGTCCACGTCACCGGGTCGCCCGCGCGGGGGGCCGGCGCGGGCGCGGCGTCGTCGCGCGGCGCGGTCACGCGCCGCCCGGGCCAGGGCCCGCCGTCTAGCTCCCCGACGGCTTGCCCACGTCCACGAGCCCGGCGCGCGGGTCCGCGAGCTCGGCCTCGATCCGGGCGCGCTGCTCGCCCACGTGCGCGGCCACGATCGGGTGCGCGGGGAAGCGGGCCTCGAGCTCCTTGAGCACGCGCACGGCCTCCTCGGCGTCGCCGCGGGTGCCCTTCTCGTAGAGGCGCGACGCCCAGGCGATCCGGAAGAACGGCTCGGCGCCGCTGCCGGCGAACTCCGCGGTCCCCTCGGCGAACCCGGTCAGGTCCGCCGGCGGCAGCGCCTTGAGCTCGCCCAGGCGCGTCCAGGCCCGCACGTCGAAGTCGCGGCGGGTCTTCACCTGGTGGATCACCGCGAGCGAGAGCGCGATCACGACCGCGAGCGCCACGAGCATCGTCGACTGGTGCTCGCGCAGCAGGTCGAGGGGCGTCCGCTCCTCGCCCGGGCCGCCGAGCGGCTTGCCCGTCGCCTTCGCGGCCTCGCCGCCCTTGGGCTCCGCGCCCTTCGGCTCGGTCTGCTTGGCCTCGGTCTCCTTGGGCTCGGTCACCATGCGCCCTCCGGCGGAAGCCGCGGATTCTACCGGCGCCTCGCCCCCGCGTCGACGACCGGCTCGGTCGACCCGGACCGGCGCCCGGGTCAGCTCGCCGGAGGCGGCGCGGGGCGCTCGAGGGTCGTCGTGAACGGGCGCTCGCAGCGCGGGCAGGCGCCCGAGACGGGCGCGCCGCGCTTCGCCGGCTCGGTCGCGACGGACGGCGCCCCGCAGGCGGGGCAGGCCACGACGACGCCCCCGTCGGCGCGGACGGCGGCCTGCGCCAGCCGCGCGTAGGCCTTGCGCACGTGGACCTCGGCCAGGCGCTCGAACTCCGGGTCGCCGCGGAGCGCCTGCGCGACCTCGATCGCGGCACGCGCGTCGTTGCGCGCCAGCGCCTGCTTGAGCCGCACGAGCGCGTCGAACGCGGCCGGACGGCCGGCGCCCGCCGCCCGGCGCGGCGGCCCGGCCGCGCCCCCGCCGCTCGCCCCGGCCGGCGTCGCCGCCGGTGCCGGGGAGGGAGCCTCGGCCGGCGCGAGCCCAGCGTGGCCCCAGTCCTCGCCGGCGGTCGTCCCGGGGGAC
>JANJTH010000800.1 GCA_024711205.1 Planctomycetota bacterium
GCGGGCCGCCCAGGCCGCCGCGGCGAGCGCGGCGGCGAGGAGCGCCCCGCCCACGACCGGGGGCCCCGCGGCCGCGCCCGCGGCCGCCAGCGGCCCGCTCCGCGCGAGCGCCCCGGCGAGCGCCCCCGCGGCGAGGAGGGCCGCGGCGGTCTGCCCCGCGGCGATCGGGTCGTCCCAGCGCAACGTCCAGCGAACGGTCACGTGATCCTCCTGTCGGGGTCCCTGGGGGCGGTCGGGTCGAGGGTCAGCGGCCGGCCCGCTACCGGCCGGCCGCGCGGGCCGCCGCCGCGCCGACCTTGCGGGCCTCACCCGCCGCCTCGGCCTCGCCGCTCGCGAGCTCGCTCGCGAGCGCGTCGAGCGCGACCTCCTTGCGCTCGCCCGAGGGCGCGTCGTAGCTCAGCTTCTCGCCCACGACCTCGCGCAGCGACCGCACGAGCTCCCGGGCGCGCTCGCCCTCGCCGCGCCCCGCCGCCTCGCGGGCCTCGTCGAGCCGGCGCGACACGAGGGCCTGCGCGACGTCGCCCGCGACCGCGTCGACCTTGCTCGCGGCGACCGCGCGGGCGTCGTCCGTGGCCCCGATCGCCAGCGCCGCCTCGACCGCGAGCGGCGCGCCGGCCGCCCCGGCCGGGCGCGCCTCGACCGACGCCCGGACCAGCGCGATCGCCGCGCCCGCGGCGCTCGCCGGCGCGCGGACCCGGGCCACGACCTTGATCGTGCGCCCGTGCGGGAGGTCGCCCACGCGGACCGCGAGGGCCCCGTCCGCGCGGCGCGTCCCGGGCCACGACGTCACGTCGACGACCTCCGCGCCGGGGCCGGGGGTCAGCACGAGGGTCGCCTCGCGGGCCGCGAGCTGCCGGGCCGCCCCGAGCTCGGCCGCGTAGACGCGGTCGAGGCCGGCGGCGTCGCTCAGGTGATGGAACGCGCCGCCGCCCGCGTCGGCGAGCCGCCCGAGCAGGGTCTCGTCGTAGCTCGCGCCGAGGCCCGCCGTGGAGACGCCCACGCCGTCGCCGCGGACCCGCCCGACCAGGCCCGCCAGGCCGTCCGGCGCGATGAGGCCGGCGTTCGCGAGCCCGTCCGTGAGCAGGAGCAGCCGGCGCGCGGCCGGCAACCCGTCGCGCTCGCGGGCGAGCCCGGCCAGCGCCGCCGCGCCCGCCTCGAGCCCGCCCGAGAGGTTCGTGCCGCCGCCCGCCGCGAGCCCGGCCACGAGCCCGCGCAGCCGCTCGCGCGCGTCGCCGTCGACCGCGCCGGTGAACAGCAGGCGCGCGCCGCTCGAGTAGGTCACGAGCGCGAGCCGGTCGTCCGGGCCCAGCCGGTCGATCACGCCCTGGGTCGCCTCGCGCAGGAGTTGGATCGCGCCGGCCATCGACCCCGACGTGTCGAGCACGAGCGCGAGGTCGACCGGCAGGGCCGCCGCGTCGTCGGCCGGCCCGACCTCGAGCCGGGTCACGACCGTGAGCTCGTCCGGCGCCCCGGCCTGCGCGAGCGTGCGCTCGGGCGTGACCGTCAGCCGCAGGGGGCCCATGACCCCGGTCGCCGGCACGACGGACGGCGGCGTCGGCCGGGTCGGGGCGCCGGTGCCCGGGGTCGGCGTCGGCGCCGGGTCCGGCCCGCGCGGCGAGGGGCCGGATGGGGAGGGCGCGGCGCCCCCGCCGAAGCCGCCCAGGGGCAGGGCCCCGCTCGCCGCCAACGTCAGGGCGAGCGCGAGCGCCCCGCCCGAGATCCATGCGCCACCGTGCACGACCGCCTCCTCGTCGCGGGCCTGCTCGGGCCCGACGAAGGGAGACACAACGCGCCCCGACGTCGTGGGGGCGGCCTCCTGTCGGCTTGCGTAAGCGTCTGCTCGATATCGCCTTGGGTGCGGGCGCGGGTCAGCCGAACCGCACGATGAGCGAGATGTTCGCGCCGAGGAACTGCGTGTCGAAGTCGAACTGCTCCCGGGCGTCGCTCGACTTCGACTCGATCTGGAAGTCGAAGTAGCGCATGCCGAGCCGGACCCCCAGGTAGGGGATCGGGTAGGCGGTCACGCCCGCCTCGAACGCGAACGTGCTCCCCTCGACGCCGAAGTAGCCGAGGGCCATCCCCGTGAGCTTCACGTCGACCTCGAACCAGCGGCGGAGCCCGAGCCGCGCCTCGAGGCCGACCTCGGGGTAGGGGATGATCGCCGCGTCGTCGTACTTGAGCGGCGAGTCGACGTCCGACGTGTCGCCCTTCAGGTTGAGCTGCGGCGCGCGCATCTCCCAGTCGACCGCGAGGACGCGGGCCGCGATGACGGGCGACAGGCGGATGTACTCGTCGTTGATCAGGTTGATCCGGAGGTCGACGCCCCAGTGGAACTGTCGGAACTTGCTCTCGACCGGCGTCGAGGCGGAGAACTGCGCGCCGCCGAAGCTGACCGTCCGCTGCACGACGGTCTCGCCGCGGTACTCGTAGGGCGGGATCGCCCAGGCGGAGACCGAGGCCCAGCGCGTGTCGACGAACGCCTCGGCCTCGAGGATCCCCTGCCGGAACGAGTACTCCGAGGTCGCGTTCTCGCGGACGCCGAGGTCGTCCTGGATGTCGATCCTCGAGCCGAGCAGCCCGGTGAAGCCGAGCGCGGTCGCGCTCGTGCCCGAGACCTGCACCTTCATGTCGATCGACGGGCGGTACCAGACCCCGACGCGCGCGCCGAACCACGTGGTGTTGAAGTCGTCCTCGTCGTCGGCCGAGGCGGGCGCGGGCGCGCAGAGGAGCGCGAGGGTCGCGACGAGGAGCGCGGGGAGGCGGCGGGCGAGGGGCATGGTCACTCCCAGGGAGGTGCCGAGAAGATACGCGAGGCCCCCGACAACGGCTGCCCGGTCGGCGCGGCCCATCACCCGCCCGGGGGCGGCGTGGCCGCCCCCGGGCGGAGCGCGACGCGGAAGCCCGTGAAGTGTGAGAACGAGTCGGGCGCGGCCGAGGTCCGGTTCGCGCCGCGCGCCGAGAGCCGCCGGAAGTTCCACGACCCGCCGCGCATGACGCGCAGGTCCTCCCGCCCCGGGTCGACCCGCGGGTCGGTCCGGGCCCCCGGCGGGTAGGGCGCGTGGGCGTCGAGGACCCACTCGAAGACGTTGCCGGCCAGGTCGTGCGCGCCGCACCAGGCGACGCCGCGCGGGTAGCTCCCGACCGGCGCCGTGAACAGCCGGTCGTCGGCGCCGTCGGTCCGGGCCGCGAGGTGGCGGTCCTCGTCCTCGCCCCAGGGCCAGGTCCGCCCCTCGGGCCCCCGCGCGGCCCACTCCCACTCGGCCTCCGTGGGCAGGTCGAGCCCGGCCCAGCCGCAGTAGGCCCGCGCGTCGTACCAGCTCACCCCGTGCACGGGGTGCTCGTCCGTCACCTCGAACGCGGGGGCGCGGACCTCGAGGCCCATGGCCCGCGCGAACCGGCGGTACTGGCCCCAGGTCACCTCGTGGAGCCCGAGGAACAGGCCGCGCGAGAGCGTCACGCGCCCCACGGGGACCTCGTCCTCCTCGGCGTGCGGGGCCGCGCTCCCCATGTCGAAGCTGCCCGGCGGCACCCACACGAGCGCGCTGCCGTCGCGCGGGTGCGCGTAGACGCCGGGGCGCTCGCCGAGCTCGAGGCCCTCGGGCAGCGGGAGGGCCGGCCGGGCGTCCGCCGGGAGGGCCTGGAACCACGCGGGCGCCACGAGCCGGCGGACCTCGAGCTCGGCGAACGCGCCGCGCTGGCCGCGCGCGCCGGCCGCCTCGACGAGCAGGCGGTTGCTCCCCGGCCGGAGCGGGACCTCGAGCGCGAAGGCGCCGGGGCCCTCGTGGACGACGACCTCGGCGCCGCCGCGGACCTCGACCCGGACGACGTCCCCCTCGGCCGTCCCCGTGATGCGCACCCGCTCGGCCCAGGTCTCGGCGGCCTTCCCCGGCCCGGCCGGCGGGTCGAGGGCGAGCCGCGGCGGCGCGCCGGG
>JANJTH010000850.1 GCA_024711205.1 Planctomycetota bacterium
GGCCCGGGCGGCCCCGGCGGCTTCGGCGGTCCGCCCGGCCTGCGGCGCGGGCCGCCCAAGGCGCCGAGCAAGCGCCTCGGCACGCCGCCCGCGGCGCGCCCCGACCCGACGAAGCGGCCGGGGATCCAGCGCGGGTTCGACTTCTCGTGACGGGTGGGGGGCCCTGCGGGCTCCCCTCACCCACCACCCGGAGATGGCCGGCGAGGACCGGGGCACGAGCGGGCCAGGCCCCGCGCGGCGGCCGGCCCGCGCGCGCAGGCGCGGGGGCTCGCCCCCGGCCAGGAGGCCGGCTACAACCTTGCCTGGGCCGGCCGGCGGCGATGACCCGCCTGGCCCGTGGAGCGTGGCACGATGGCCCTTGGCAGGAGCGTTCCGTGAGCGCCGACGGGATCCAGGGCGAGGACCTCTACACGAAGATCGCCCTCGACAACAAGCTCGTGACGCGCTTCCAGGTCCGCAAGGCGACCGAGGAGCAGGAGGCCATGCGGCGCGACGGCAACGACGCGCCGCTCGGCGACGTGATGGTCCGGCTCGGCTTCCTGAGCGAGCGGCAGCACCAGTCGGTCCTGAACGCCTGCCGCTACCGCGAGCAGCGCGACACCGACAAGCGGTTCGGGCGGCAGTGCCTGCGCATGGAGCTCCTCGACCAGGACGCGATCGAGAAGGCGCTCGACGTCCAGAAGGACGCCTACCAGGCCAACGGCGCGGTGCGCTCGCTCCAGGAGCTGCTCGTCGAGCAGGGGCGCCTGAGCGGCGCGCAGGCCGCCGAGGTCCTCGCGGGGATCGAGGCGCGCGACCGCGCGCGGGGCCTCGGCAAGTCGGGGAAGACCCCGTCGCTCTCGGTGAGCGGGCCGACCCCGGTCCTGGCCGCGAAGGCCGCGGCCCCGGCGAAGGGCGCGGAGGCGCCCGCGAAGGCGGGCGCGAAGCCGTCCGGCGTGGCCAAGGGCGGGGACGACGACCTGGACGACGCGGACCTGGACGACGCGGACCTTGACGGCGCGGACCTCGACGACGCGGACCTCGACCTGGACGGCGTCGACCTCGACGACGACGACGAGGGCGACGAGGACGACGACGACCTGGATGGCGACCTCGACGACGGGGAGGACGAGCCGAAGCGCGCCGCCCCTGCCAAGGCAGCCCCGGCCAGGGCGGGTGCGCCCGCCCAGGACGCGGACGACGACCTCGACCTCGACGGCGTCGACCTCGACGCCGACGAGAGCGACGAGGACGAGGACGACCTCGCCAAGGACGTGAGCGAGCTCGGGTCGGACGTCGAGCTCGACGACGCGGACATCGCCGCGCTCGACGCCATGGACAGCGGCGAGGAGACCGACGCGACCGAGTGGGCGGCGGAGGCGTTCGACGACCGGCCGCTCAGCGCGCGGCCGCCGTCCGAGCGGCTCGGGGTCGTGCCAAGCGCGCGCGCGGCCGGCGCCGGCGCGCCGCCGCCGACCCCGAACCTGCCCGCGGCCCCGCCTCGCCAACCCAAGCCGCCCGTGGCGCCGACGGCGGCGCGCTCGGCCCGGCTGATCCCCGACGAGGAGCCGGTCGCCGCCGCGACGGCGCCCGCCAGGCCCGAGGCGTCGTCCCCGTTCGTGAGCGGCGAGTCCGACCACGAGGCCCCGCCGCCCCCGCCCCCGCCGGACATTCCCGGCGGGGAGGTGCTCGAGGGCGTCGGCTCGGGCTCGGCCCGCCTGCCTGCCGCGGCGACGACGCCCTCCCCGGCGTCGTCGGGTCGGGCGCCGACCGCGTCCGACCCGGTGGACGAGGAGGACTCGACCGCCGAGGAGCTCTCGGCGAGCGAGGTCGGACGGATCATCGACGCCGGCCAGACCGGGACCGGCTGGCCCAGCACGAGCAGCCCGGGGCCCGACCTGGGCGACCTCGAGCCGCTGAGCGACGAGGCCCGGCCGATCCCGGCGTCGCCCGCGGGGGCCCGGCGCGCGGGCGCCGGCTCGGACCGGCTGGCCGAGAGCGCCGCGGCGCTCCGCGCGGAGATCGCGGCCGACCCGGCGCCGGACGTCCCGACGGGCAAGCTGCCGCGCCCCGCGGCCGCCCCCCCGCTCGACCTCGAGGACCCGCGCGTGCGCCGCGCCTTCGACCAGGCCATGCAGGCGGCCTGGCGCACGTTCACGCAGGCGCTCCGCGAGGGCTGAGCGGGCCCGCGTCGGGTAGGATCGGCCCCGGAGAGCGGGCAGCCCGCTCGGGAGCCGTGTCGCATGTCGGACCCGCGCTACGTGCAGAAGGGGTTCGGGCTCAAGGCCCAGATCCGGGACCTCCTCCAGACCGACTACCACAGCCGCGTCGTCGACGCGCTGCGCGAGCGCGGCCACCGGCTCGAGGTCGGCGACGTCGAGTTCCGCCTCGCGCAGGAGTTCGGGTTCTGCTACGGGGTCGACCGGGCCGTCGACCTCGCGTACGAGACGCGGAAGCACTTCCCGGACAAGACGATCTACCTGACGAACGAGATCATTCACAACCCGTTCGTGAACAAGCGACTCGTCGAGCTGGGCGTCCGGTTCCTGGGCGCCGACGGGTGGAGCACGGCCGACGTGACGGCCGAGGACGTCGTGATCCTGCCCGCGTTCGGCGTCACGACCGCGCAGCTCGACGAGCTCAAGGCCAAGGGCTGCGTGCTCGTCGACACGACGTGCGGCAGCGTCATGAACGTGTGGCGGCGGGTGCGGCAGTACGCCAAGGACGGGCTCACGTCGCTGATCCACGGGAAGTACGCGCACGAGGAGACGCAGGCCACCGCGAGCCAGGCCCTCGCGCACGGCGGGCACTACCTCGTCGTGCGCGACGAGGCCGAGGCGCAGCTCGCCTGCGACGTGATCCAGGGCGCCGCCGGCGCGCTCGCGCCCGAGGCGTTCGTCGAGCGGTTCCGCAGGGCGTCCTCGCCGGGGTTCGACCCGCGGGTCCACCTCGAGCGGGTCGGCGTCGCGAACCAGACGACCATGCTCTCGACGGAGTCGCTCGCGATCGCGGGCATGGTCGAGCGGGCCATGACGGCGCGCTGGGGCGACGAGGTCGGGGTCCGCTTCCGCAGCTTCGACACGATCTGCAGCGCGACGCAGGACCGCCAGGACGCCATGCTCGCGCTCGGGCAGACGGGGGGGCTCGACCTGATCGTCGTGATCGGCGGCTACAACTCGAGCAACACGATCAACCTCGCGGCGCTGGGCGGCACGTTCGCGCCGTCGTTCCACATCGACGGCCCCGACGAGATCCGCTCGGCGGACGAGATCCACCACCAGCCGCCCGGCGCGAAGGGGCGCGTGCTCCAGCGCGGCTGGCTGCCCGCGGGCCGCGTGGTGGTCGGGCTCACGGCCGGGGCCTCGACCCCGAACCGCACGGTCGGCGAGGTGATCGAGCGGATCTGCGAGGTCCGCGGGCTCGACCTGGGCGCGATCGTCCCCGGCGCCGGGCGGCCCCTCCCGCTCGCCCTCGGATGACGTCTGCGGGCAGGGGCAGCCGGGCCGCGACCGCGGGCGCGCTGCTCGCCGCGTCGCTCGGTGTGGCGGCGCTGCCCGGGGTCGCCCGGGGCGAGGTCGCGCGCTCGCCGCTCGGCGTCGAGGTCGACGTGCCCGAGGGCTACCGCTGGCGGCCGGACCTGGCGCCTCGCCCGGGCTCGACGACCGTGCTGCACCTCGAGGCGCTCGAGGAGGGCCCGCGCCGGCCGGTCCTCCTCGTGAACCACGCGTTCAAGTTCGGCGCGACGACCGAGGACGAGGTCTTCGCCGAGGCGCGGGCGATCGCGGAGCGGCCCGAGGACGCCGTGTTCGTCACGACGCCCTCGGGGCGCTTCCTGCGGGTCGACTTCCCGGTCGAGGTCCCGCCGCGGGCGCTTCGCCAGCGCGTCTACGTCACGGTCCGCGGCGACCGGATCTACTCGTTCTTCCTCGCGAACACGGACGCGGAGCGCTTCGCCGCGGCGGCGCCGGCCCTCGACGGCCTCGTGGCGCGCGCCCGGTTCTTCGCGCCCGAGCCGGCGCCGCAGGCGGGGGACGGGCCGGCCCCGGCCGGCGCCGACCCCGCCGCGGGGGGGGCCGCCGGG
>JANJTH010000896.1 GCA_024711205.1 Planctomycetota bacterium
GCCGGCGCCCGCGCCCGCGGCGGTCACCGCCCGCCCTGCGCCCCGCCCACGGCGCAGGTCGAGGCCGGCGCGGCCCCGCCCACGGCGCAGGTCGAGGCCGGCGCGGCCCCGCCCACGGCGCACACGGTGGCCGGCTTGCCGCCGGTGGGCCCGCCGAGCGTGCTCGGGCGGTTCCAGGGCAGCTTGCCCAGGACCACGGCGAGGCCGCAGGTGCCCGTGGCGCCGGCGAACGCGAGCCCCGCCCCGAAGAAGCCCGCCACGATCAGGGCCCAGGGCGTCACGAACGCGCCCACGAGCGTGCTCGTCAGCACCGACAGCCCGACGATCAGCTGGACCTGGCGGTCGATCGGGAAGTGCTTGCCGCCGAGCACGACCGGGAGGCCCGCCTGGCGCCAGGCGACCATGCCGCCCTCGACGAGGCGGACCCGCCGCCCGTGCCGCGTGAGGAGCTCGCGCGCCGTCGTCGCGCGCACGCCCGTGCGGCAGGTCACGTAGACCTCGCGGTCCGCGGGGACCTCCGCGAGCCGCCCCTCGAGCTCGGCGAGCGGGACGTGGTGCGCCTGCGCGATTCGCTCGGCGGCGACCTCGGGGGCCGTCCGCACGTCGAGGACCCACGGCGTCGCCCCGCCCCGCAGGAGCGCGTCGAGGCCCTGGGGGCTGACCTTGGGCGGGGCCTGGCCGCCCTGGTTGAAGCGCAGGACCTCCTCGACGCCCACGGGCGGCGTGCCCTTGAGGTCGAGCTTCGCCGCGAGCGCCGCCCGGTCCTGGAGCGCGAGGAGCGCGTTCTCGCGCCGCGCCGCGCCGATCGTCGTCGTGGGCTTGCCCGGGTAGTCGTGGCCGGGGCGGACGACCGTCGCGTCGGGGAGCGCCTCGAAGCGGCGCAGCGTGTCGAACATGTCCGACGCGCTCCCGCCCGGGAAGTCGGTCCGGCCCGTGCCGTCGACGAACAGCGCGTCGCCCGTGAAGAGCTGCCCCGCGCCCAGGAGCGCGAGCGAGTCCGGCGTGTGCCCCGGCGCGTCGAGGACCGCGAGCTCGAGCGCGCCCACGGCGATCGTGTCCCCGCCGCGCACCCGCCGCGCCTCGAACGCGAGCTTCGCCCCCGCGTGCGCGTAGAGGACCGCGCCGGTCTCCTCGGCGAGCAGCCGGACGCCCGACAGGTGGTCGGCGTGCGTGTGCGTGTCGATCGCGCCCACCAGGGTCCAGTCCTGCTCGGTGAGCACGCCCAGGAGCGCGTCGACCTGGTCGAGGCGCGGGTCGATCGCGAGCGCCGAGCGCGTGGTCGGGTCCACCACGAGGTAGGCCACACAGCCCTCGGGGTGCCGGAACGTCTCGACGATCGCGGCGGCCCCCGCCCCCTTCGCGCCGGTCGTCTTCGTCTCCAGGGTCGTGCTGGTCATCGTCGTCCCTCCTGCGCAGGGGGCCCGCGCGGGCCACCCCCACGGACGACACTATATTCCCATACAGTCATGCAGTCAAGCAGAATCCCCGAGAGCCCGGTCCGTCTCGTCGGAGGTCTCGCGTGGGCAAAGACTTCCCCGACGTCAGCCCCGCCGGCGCGACGATCCGTGGCCGTCGCCGGCTCAGCGCGGGGTTGCGCGCGGGCCCCAGCTTGCGATCTCCGGATAGAAGCCCACGACGAGCCCCAGCACGGCGAGGGCGAGGAGCCAGAGGAGCCACCGCGAGCGCGGCGGCATGGCGGCGTGCATGGGTCCTCCCGCGGCGCGCGCGTCCGTCACCCGATCGTAACTTCACGTCCACGCGGCCCCGTGGCCGCGCGGGCGCCGGGTAGCATCCGCGGGCTGCCCGGTCCCCGCCCGCGCGCGGCCCGCCGCGCCCCCCGAGGAGGCCCCATGCGCCCGCTCACGACGTTCCCCCTCGCCGCGGCGGTCCTCGCCGCCGCGATCACGACGGCGCTCGCCGCCCCGACCTCGGCCGAGGTCAAGCGCACGCTCAAGTCGGGCGACCAGGCGGCCGTGAGCCAGCTCCTGGGCCAGCTCCACGGGCAGCTCGACGACGACGCGGTGAAGGCGATCCTCGACAACGGGCCGCGCCTCAAGCCCCTCGGCGTCTACGACGACCTCGTGAAGGCCCTCGCGACGGCGCGCGGGCCCGCGCTCGAGGCGCTGATCAAGGGCGGCTACGACAAGCAGAAGCGCCCCGAGCTGCGCTTCCTCGCGGTCGACGCGCTCGGGCGGATCCCCGAGGCCGCGGCCGAGAAGGTCCTCGTCGAGGCGCTCGAGGAGGACGCCGACGAGGCCGTCGCCGTCCTCGCCGCGCGCTCGCTCGGCAAGCGCGGCACGCTCTCGGCCGTCGACGCGCTCGTGCCCCTGCTCGGGCGCCTCGAGAGCGACGCGAAGAAGGCCCGGCTCGTGCGCGAGGTGAACGCGGCGCTCTGCGCGCTCACCGGCCAGGAGCTCAGCGTCGCCGAGGACTGGAAGAACTACTGGGACGCGAACCGCGACAAGTTCCAGCCGCCCGCGCAGGCGTCGTCCGACGACGCGGCCGGGAGCCAGACCCGCGACCGCAACGCGCTCGACCGCATGCGCCGCGAGCGCCCGGCCGAGACGCGGACCATGGAGCGCATGCGCGACGACGAGGTGATCGCGATCAAGGGCCGCTCGGACAAGGTCGAGCAGGTGCTCAAGGCGCTGAACCTCCCCCACCAGGTCAAGGAGCGGAGCGAGTTCGACGGGCTCGAGCTCGACCCGGCCCGCCAGATCCTCGTCATGAACTGCGCCGGGACCGAGGCCCTGAGCGACGCCGGCGTCGCGAAGGTCCGCGAGTTCGTGGGCCGCGGCGGCTACCTGTTCACGTCGGACTGGGAGCTCAAGAACGTGCTCGCGCGCGCGTTCCCCGAGGTCGTCGCGTTCAAGGGCGAGTCGCCGCGCGAGCCGAAGGACGGGATCTCGATCAAGATCCGCCCGCACGCCCAGCACGCGAGCCACCCGCTCATGCGCGACGTGTTCCCGCTCTCGACCTGGACCGAGCGGCAGTTCACCTGGCAGCTCGACTCGCGCAGCCACCTCGTGGCCGACAACCCGCTCCTCGTCCCGCTCGTCGTCTCCCCCGACATGGACGACAAGAAGATGGGCAGCAACGTCGTCGCGTTCACGTTCACGTTCCCGCCCGGCGCGGGCGGCCGCGCCGGCGCCACGGGCAAGGGCGGCCGCGCGCGCGGCGGCGTCGTCCTGCACGTGTCGTCGCACTTCAAGAACCAGAAGGACGAGTCGGGCGACGGCTTCGCGCTCCAGCAGATCCTGCTCAACCTGATCGTCGAGAAGCAGGACGCGCGCCGGGCCGCGAACAGCCGCTGAGGGCGGGCCGCCCGGGCTCCACGGGCCGCGTGGTCGGGGGGGGAGGACAAGGCGCCCGGGCCAGCGGCTCGGGCCTCTACGGCCCGGGCGCGCTCGTCGAGGGCCGGTTCGCCCTCGAGGCGCCCCTGGGCCAGGGCGGCATGGGGGCCGTGTTCCGGGCCCAGGACCGGCTCTCGGGGCGCCCGGTCGCGCTCAAGCTCGTCGCGCTCGACGTGAGCGCCGGGAGCGACGGGGGCGAGCTGGCCGCGCGGTTCGCGCGCGAGGCCGAGCTCGCCGCGCGCGTCGACCAGGTCCCCGGCACGGCCCGCGTGCTCGCGTTCGGCCGGCACGCGGGGGCCCTCTACCTGGCGCAGGAGCTCGTGGAGGGCGAGGACCTCGCGCGCCGCGTCGCCCGCGCGGGCCCGCTCCCGCCCGCCGAGGCCGCCCGGCTCGTGGCCGCGGTCGCGCGCACGCTCGACCGCTGCCACGCGCTGGGCGTCGTGCACCGCGACGTGAAGCCCTCGAACGTGCTCGTGCGCCCCGACGGCGCGCCCGTGCTCGTCGACTTCGGCGTCGCGACCGCGGCCCACGCCGCGCGCCTCACGCGCACGGGCGACCTCGTGGGGACGCCGGCCTACATGGCGCCGGAGCAGGTCACGGGCCGCGGGGCGGACGTCGGCCCGGCCGTCGACGTCTACGCGCTGGGCGCGCTCCTGCTCCACGCGCTCACGGGGCGCCCGCCGTTCGAGGGCCCGCTGTTCCGCGTCCTCGAGGCGGTCGTCCACGCGCCGCCGCCCCGCCTGCCCGGGGCCGCGGGCGGGCTCGTGGGCGCGCTCGACGGGCTCTGCGCGGCCGCGCTCGCGAAGGACCCGGCGGCCCGGCCGGCGAGCGCGCGCGCGCTC
>JANJTH010000609.1 GCA_024711205.1 Planctomycetota bacterium
AGGCCGTCGGGTTCGTCCTCGAGCGCGCGCGAGCCCGCGCGCGGGTCGCGCAGCGCGCCGCCCGCGAGCGCGGCCGCGCGCGCGACGCGCGCGGGCCCCGCGTCGGGGGGCAGGCACGCGGCGAGGCAGCGGCGCAGGACCTCGGCGCGCACGGCGCCGAGCCGGCGCTTCACCTGGTCGATCGACAGGCCCTCGCGCCGCGCGACCTCGGCGCCCGAGCGCCCGTGCACGAGGACCCCCGAGAGCACCCACACGAGCTCGAGGTCGGGCGGGTCCCGCGCGAGCGCGTCGTCGTGGACGCCGCGGACCGCGCCCACGATCAGGGCCTCGAGGTCGATCGCGTCCTCGTCGCCCTCGCCCTCGCCCGCGTCGAGCGCCGGCCCCGCGGGCTCGTGCTCGAGCGCGCCGGGCCGCGCGCGGCGCAGCAGGTCGCGCGCGCGGTTCGCGACGGCCGTCACGAGCAGGCTGCGGAAACGCCCCCGCCCGGGGTCGAAGCCCGGGACGAGCCGCTCGCGCATGGCGACGAGCGCCTCCTGCACGAGGTCGTCGCGCTCGGCCGCCCCGAGCCCGGGGAAGCGCCGGGCCAGGTAGCGGCGGAGCGGGGCCTCGTACGCGAGGATCGCGGCCCAGTCGGGCTCGCCCCGGCGGATCGCGGTCAAGGTCGTCAGCCAGTGCTCGCCCACGGTGTGCTCGAGTCCGGGCAAGAGCTTACGAGAATTCTCGGGCGCGCCGCGCCCGATCGCTGGGCCGGCCCGTAACGGGGGCGTGCGGCGCAGCCGCGAGGGGGACGGGACATGGTCGGAGCGGACAGGACGGCGGTCGGAGCGAGGATCGGGGCGCGGGTGGGGCTCGCCGCGTGCGCGGTCGTCGCGTGCGCGGGCGTGGGCCTCGCGCAGGAGCAGGCGCCGGAGTGGGTCGAGCAATTGCGCGCGGCGACCGCGGCCCTGCGCGCCGAGCTGCGCGCGCTCCACGAGCGCGTGACCGCGCTCGAGGCGAGGGGCTCGAGCGGCGAGCCCGCGAAGCCGGCGCCGCACACCGGGCCCGGGGCCGCGGTCGCCGGCGACGACTCGGGCACGGGCGAGCTCCTCCGCGGCGAGCGGACCCCGGAGGAGCTCGCTGCGGCGTACGTGTCGCTCCACCAGCCGCCGCCCTCCTCCTGGGAGAAGGGAGCCACCTCGAGGCACTCGTCCCTCCGGTCGCTGTGGGCGTTCTTCGCCGAAGGGCCCCTCGACGCGCCCGGGACCCTGGTGCTCCGCACGGCCCTCGGGCAGGGGGCGAACGCCGCCTGGAGCGCGGCCGCGCTCCGGGCCGTGCACGAAGAGCTCCGCCCGGTGCTCCAGGACGCCAGGCTGCACGGCCTGACCGCGGCCGTCCTCGCGCCGCCGTCTCCCGGCGGGAAGGACGGGGCCCCGACCCCGCGCGTGGCCCGCCTCGACCTGACGCTGCACGACGAGGGGCGCGTGGTCGAGCTGCGGCTCCTCGCGCTCGAGGGGGGCGGGCGCTGGCGGCTCGTCGGCCTCGAGGCCCCCTGGCTGGCCGACAACGCGGAGCGCGGCCTGCGCCGCCTGCTCGCCCTCCGCGCGCGGCACGGGCCGGCGGTGCAGGGCCGCTCGCTCGTGGCGGTCCGCCGCGAGCTGACCCTGGCCGGGGTCATCCTGCGGAAGGCCAACCTCACGTCGTCGGATGAGTGGTTCGGCGAGGACGCGGCCAATCGCCTGCTCCCCGGCTACCAGGTCGTGCGGCTCGCGGAGGGCGCGCTCGTCGCGCGGCCCGTCCTCGCAGGGCTCCCGCTCGTCCGCGGGGACCGGTCGATCGCCGAGCGCCTCGCCGCCGAGCCCGACCCCGTGGCCCGGCTCGCGCTCGCCGAGGCGGAGCTGGCGCTGCCGCTCGGGAGCGAAGTCGAGGCGGCCCGGCTCGAGCGCGCCCGGGCTCGCTGGGTCCTGGCGCGACGGCGCGCGCTCGCGGAGCCCGACCTCGAGCTCGCGGGGCCGATCGCCGCGATCCTGGCCGAGGACCTGGACGCCATGACGGGAGAGGCCGCCGGGCTCCTCCGGGCCGAGCTCGCCTCGGCCGCGGGGGACCCGGAGACGTGCGCCCGGGAGCTCCGGAAGCTCGCGCCTCGCCAGGACCTCGAACCCGTCGCGCAGCTCGCGGACCGGAGCGCCTGGCTCCGGCTCACGACCGCGCTCGCGGCGCGTCGCGACGCGTCGGAGCCCGGGGTCCGCTTCGAGCTCGAGCGGGCCCGCGCCGCGGCGCGGGTCGCCGGAGACCGCGCCGCCGAGGCCCGCGCCGTGGCCGTGCTCGCCGGCCTGCACTTCGATGCCGGTCGGCTCGCCGACGCCCGGCCCGCGCTCGACGAGGCCGCCGCGCTCGAGCCCGCGACGGCCGGCGTCCTCGCGCTGCGGGCGCTCCTCGCGCTCGAGGAGGGCGCCGCGCCGGGGCCCGAGCACGACGCCCTCGCGAGCGCGGCCGCGCGGCTCGACCGGGCCGACGGGCTCGCGCTCCTGGCCGGGGTGCGGCTCGCGCTCGCGCGGGGCGACCACGACGGCGCGTGGCGCCTGGTCGACGCACGTCGCGCCGGCCTCGTGAGCCTGCAGGACCGCCCGCGGCTGGCGCAGGCCGCGCTCGAGGCCCGGCTCGTAGACCCGTCCGTGCCGGTCGTGGTGCTCCGTGAGCATCGACAGGAGGCCGAGCCGGCGCTGAGCGCGGCCGAGCGCGCGCTCCTCGACGCCGCGCTGGCCCAGCGTACGCGCGACCCCGAGGCGTTCCGGGCGGCCGTCGCCCCGGCTCGGTTCACCGAGCTCTCGCTCTCGCCGCGCCAGGCGGCCTGGCTCGTGCGCCTGCGGGCCGCGGCGCCCCCGCCAGCCCCGCAGGTCGCGCCCGACCTGGTCGCGTTCTCGCCCCTCGTCGGCCTGACCCTCGAGGCCGCCCGCGCCTGGGTCGTCGCGCGCCCCGAGCTGGGGATCTCCGTGCTCCGCGTGCTCCGCGAGGACGGCGTCGAGCAGCCCCATACGCTCGACCTCCGCGGAGACCGGCTCGGCGTCGCCGTCGAGCGCGGGGTCGTGACCGCGGTGCTCGAGCGCGGCTGACCGCGGCGAAGGCGACCGGCTGGCCCGCGCCGGGTCGGCGCCGCGCTCGGCCCGCGCCGGGTCGGCGCGTCGCGCGGGTCAGGTTCGCTCCGCGCTCGAGCCGGGCTCGGCGGCTCCGCCCGGCGCGAGCGCGAGCGCGAGCGCGGGGAGGAGCACGAGGTCGGCCGCGGCGGCGCCCACGAACACGAGCGCCGCGAGCAGCCCGAACAGCCGGAGGTCCGCGAGCGACGACGCCGCCTGGCCCGCGAGCGCGAGGGTCAGCACGAGCGTCGTCGCGAGCACGGCCCGCCCCGCGCCGCGCAGCGTCGCCGCGAGCGCGTCGCGCGTGCCGGCCCCCGCGGCCTCGGCCGCGCGCAGCCCGTGGAGCAGGTGGAGCGTGTCGTCGACGACGATCCCGAGCGCGACCGGGGCGACGAGCACGCTCGCGAGCCCGAGCGGGACGCCCGCCCAGCCGAGCAGGCCGAGCGCGGCGACGACGGGCGCGACGTTCGGGACGAGCGCGACGAGCGCGCGGCGGGGGCCGCGCGCGAGCAGCGCGAGCAGGCCGCCCACCACGGCGAACGCGAGCGCGAACCCCTCGAGCTGGGTCGCGAGCAGGTGGTCCTTCATGCGCGCGAGGAGCACGGCCGTCCCGGTCAGGTGGACCGCGCCGTGCGGGCCGAGCCGGCGCGCGGCCTCGGCCTCGACCGCGGCGAGCAACGGCCGGTAGGCGCGGCTACCCATCGCGTCGAGCCGGACGGACACGCGCAGCGCGGCCCCGTCGCGCGAGAGCAGGCGCGCGACGGCGGCCGCGTCCGTGCTCTCGAGCAGGAGCAGGAGCTGCGCCACGGCGTCGTCGCCCGCCGGGACGGCGCGCGGGCCGTCGAACAGCGCGTGGACCTCGCCGAGCGCGTCGGGCAGGCCGTCGACGTGTCGGACGGCTGGGTCGAGCGCGCGCAGCCAGGCCGCGAACGCGGCCACGTCCGCGAGGACCGCGGCCGCGCGGGCGCCGTCCGGGCGGCCCGTGTCGAGGACCACGTCGGCCGAGACGGCGCCGCCCATGCGGGCGCGCACGAAGTCGACCTCGGCGCGGAGCGGCTCGCGCGGGGACACCGACCCGATCAGGTCGTGGTCGACCTCGAGCCGGAGCGCGCCCGCCCCGAGCGCGAGGACGAGCGCGAGCGCGAGCGCGACCCCGCGGCCCGGGCGGCGCGCGACGCGGTCGAGGACGGCGAGGAGCCCGCGCTCGAGCGCGGGGAGCCCAGCCGCTCGCGGCGGCCGCCAGCCGGCGAGGGCGGCCGGGAGGACCGCGAGCGTGAGCGCGAGCGCGATCCCGGCCGACGCCGCGGCGAACAGCCCGAGGTGCCGGACGGGCGCCACGCGCGAGCCCGCGAGCGCGAGGAACCCGGCCGCCGTGGTCGCCGTCGTGAGCAGGCAGGGCCCCAGGCTCTCGCGGAGCGCGCCCCGCCAGGCCTCCGCCCAGGGCGCGCCCGCGGCCGCGCGCCGCGCGTGGCCCGCGATCAGGTGCATGGCGTCCTCGACGGCCGTGCAGGCGATCAGGCTCACGAGCACCGACGAGACGGCCGTGACCGGCACGCCCAGGTGGCCCATGAGCCCGAACGTCGCGGCCGCCGTCGCGGCGACGACGGCCAGCGGGGCCACGACGACGCGCGGGCTGCGGAAGAGCGCGAGCAGCCCGAGCCCGGCCGCGAGCAGGCCGAGCGCCGCGGCGAGCCGGACCTCGCGCGCGAGCAGGCGCGCGAACCGCGTCGCGGTCACGGGCGAGCCGACGAGCGCGCGCGGGTAGCCGGCGAGCGCCGGCGCCGCGAGCGCCGCGTCGAGCGCGTCGACCACGGCGTCGCGCGCGCGCACCCGCCCCCGGACCTCCGTCGGGCGCGCGAGCGCCCCGGGCTCGCCCACGCTCACCGCGCCGGGGTCGAGCCGGATCAGGAGCCCCGCGCGCCGGCCGGCCTCGTCGAGGAGGAGCCCGCGGAACGGCGCGTGCGCGAGGGCCAGCGCGCGCAGGGCCGCCGCCTCGGCCTCGGGGTCGCGCGCCGCGCGGAGCGAGTCGGCGACCGACCGGCTCGTGAGCGCGCCGTCGGCGTCGAGGCGCGGGAGCGGGCTCGTGAGCGCCGAGCGGACCTCGAGGACGCCGGGGACCGCCTCGAGCGCGCGCGCGAGCGCGACGAGCGCGTCGCGGTGCGGCGCCGCGAAGACGTCCGGGACCTCGACGAGCGCGTAGGCCGCGTCGTCGCCGCCGAACCGCGCGCGCAGCGCCTCGTAGGCGCCGAGCGTCGGGTCCCCCTCGACGAAGTAGCTCGCGTTGTCGGTCTCGACCCGCAGGTCCCCGAGGCCGGTCGCGGCGGCCGCGACGGCCAGCGCGGCGGCCGCGAGGGGCAGCCATCGCCGCGGCGGGCGCTCCGGGTCGTGCGGGTCCACGCGCGGACGATAGCCGGCGCGCGGCGGGGCAGCCCGCGCCCGCCTCGGGGGGCGCGCGGCGGG